>NZ_JABXEP010000133.1:0-23331 GCF_013372605.1 Myxococcus sp. AM009 | reverse complement strand
CTCAGGGGGCGGGCGGCCGACCGGGCCGCCTCCAGGTCCGTGCGCGCCGGGTGGAGGGGACGGAGGTTGAAGCCATGGGAGGGCTGCCATGCGTGCCGCGCGAGGTTCCATTCAAATCGGCTCGTTCCGCGGCATTCCCGTCCGCGTCCACTTCTCCCTGTTGCTCGTCCTGCCGCTGCTGGCGTTCCTGTTCGGCGGCGCCTTCCGGCGCGCGGCGGAGGTAGCCGAAGTCCCACCGGAGCGCCTGGGCGGCTCGCCCGCGCTGTGGGGGCTGGTGGTGGCGGTGGGCCTGTTCGCGTCCGTGTTCGTCCACGAACTGGCGCACACCGTGTACGCGCTGCGCCGCGGCGGGAAGGTGCGCTCGATTACGTTGATGATGGTGGGCGGTGTGTCGGAGCTGACGGAGGCGCCGCCGCGTCCCCGGGACGAAGCGCTGATGGCCGCGGTGGGGCCGCTGACGAGCATCCTGCTGGCGGCGCTGCTCGGCGGCGCGACGTGGCTGCTCCAGGAGACGCGCTCGTTCAACGTCCAGTTCGCGTTCTTCTACATGGCCAGCCTGAACCTGTTCCTGGGCGTGTTCAACCTGCTGCCCGCGTTCCCCATGGATGGTGGGCGCATCGTCCGCGCGTCGCTGGCGGGGCGGCTGGGGATGGTGCGCGCGACGCAGGTGGCGTCCTGGCTGGGGCGCGGGTTCGCGGTGCTGTTCGGCGTGGGGGCGGTGCTGTCGTTCAACCCGTTCCTGGCCGTCATCGCGTTCTTCATCTTCATGGGCGCGCAGGGTGAGGCACAGCAGGTGCGGATGAAGGCGACGCTGGAGCGTGTGCCGGTGGCCGACCTGATGACGCCGCGACGGGTGGGCGTGGACGCGGGGGCGTCGTTGGAGCAGACGCTGTGGGACTTGCGACGTGAGCGGCTGTTGCTGCTGCCGGTGACGGAGGACGGCCGGCCGGTGGGGCAGGTGTCGCTGGAGACGGTGCGGGCCGTGCCGGATTCGGAGCGGATGACGCGCAGCGCGCGCGAGGTGATGGTGCCCGCCGTGGTGGCGCGGCTGGATGAGGATGGCTGGACGGCCCTGCGGCGCATGGCGGAGGAGGAGATGCCCCAGCTCGTCGTGGTGGAGGCGGATGGGGCGCTGGCGGGGACGCTCGACGTGAATGACGTGCAGCGCGGTCTGTCGCTGTATCAGGCGCGCGAGGAGCGCAGTGGTCAGCAGGAGCGGCGGTGGCGGCAGGAGCGCCCGGCGTGACGGGGCTCATGTGGGCTTGAGGTGCTGGCCCGTGTCGATGGGCCGACAGCGGGAGTCCGGCGGCGTTCGTGAGCGCACGTGGCCGCCAGGCGCGTGTCCAGGCCGCGGCGATTGAATCTGGGGGAGGTCCCGCACCACCGGAACAGTCCACTCAGCCAATGTGTTACATCGTCCTTCGGCACCAGGCAGGCGATGGCCGCGGCGGGATCCTCCCAGCGCGACTCCAGGTTCTTCCGGCGGTGACCCTGGCGGCTTGAGAGCGGGTGGACGTTGTCGCAAGCAACGAAGGCGAAGTTTCTCGAGTCGGGGCCTTTCCACCAGGACCTCAAGGCGCGGGTGGAGGTCTACCTGGGAGCGAGCGGGCGCTCGCCTCGTGACCTCCCGCGCATGTACGCGAAGACGGTGGTCATCCTGGGGTGGCTCGCGGCCTCCTATGTCTGGCTCCTCGTGGGCGCTTCGGGGCCGTGGGGTGCGGTCGCCGGGTGCGTGTCCCTGGGGCTGGCCGTGGCGGGGGTGGGGTTCAGCGTCCAGCACGACGCCAACCACGGAAGCTACTCGGAGCATCGGGGCATCAACCGGATTCTCGGGTGGACGCTCGACGCCGTCGGTGGCTCGTCCTACGTGTGGAACTGGAAGCACAACATCTTCCATCACAGCCACACGAACGTGGTCGGCCTCGATGCGGACATCGACATCCAGCCGCTGTGCCGTCTGGCGCCTGGGCAGCGGCAGCACACGGCGCATCGCTTCCAGCATGCCTATATCTGGGGGCTCTACGCGCTGCTCCCCGTGAAGTGGCACTTCGTCGATGACTTCAAGGACCTGGTCACCGGACGCGTGGGGCGGCAGAAGATGCCGCGCCCTGGCGGGCTGAAGCTGGCCGGGGCCCTGGGCGGGAAGCTGCTGTTCTATGGCTGGACCATCGCGCTGCCGTTGTTCTTCCGCCCGCTCTGGCAGGTCGCGCTGGGGTATGCGCTCGCCTCGTTCGTGCTCGGGCTGACGCTGGCCACCGTGTTCCAGTTGGCGCACTGCGTGGAGGAGGCGGACTTCTCCCTGCAGCCAGATGCCAACCGCCCCTTCCCCCGCGACTGGGCCGCGCATCAGGTCGCGTCGACCGTGGACTTCGCCCGAGGCAATCGGCTGGTGAGCTGGTACCTGGGAGGGCTGAACTTCCAGGTGGAGCACCACCTCTTCCCGCGGGTGTGTCACCTGCACTACCCGGCGCTTTCGCGCATTGTCGAGGACACCTGCCGGGAGCACGGCGTTCGCTACCGGGCGAATGAGAGCGTCGGTGCGGCATTGAAGAGCCACGTGCGGTGGCTCAAGCGGATGGGGCAGCCAGCCATCGAGAGGGCGGCATGAGTGACGAGAAGGTTCGGTACGGGCGGGCGCAGAAGTTCCGGCTCTCGGTCAAGGGCACGGAGGCCGTGGCCTCCTATTCGGCCATGATTGAGGCGGCCAAGGCCGGCAGCGGCCGCGCCCAGTTCGACGCGGCTCGCGCCAGGTGGGGCGCGTCGCTCGGGCTCGCCGCGGAGGACGGGCTCTACCTGGTGGAGTTCGAGGCGGGCGGGCGCACCGTCTCCGAGGCGGCACGCAACCTCGAGAGCTGCGACGCTCCCGCCAAGGCGGTCAAGGACGCCGTCGAGCGGTTGTTGAAGTGCGGCATGCTGGAGCCCCTGCCCGCGCCTCCGCCGCCCGCCGCGCCTCCCCGCCGCCACTGGTAGGCGTGCGACACCGACGCTGACGCGCTCGCCCCAAGGGGCCTTGAGCGCGTCAGCGAGGGCGGCCTCCACGCACCCCCGGCCCGCGCCATCCCGCTTGCCTGATGCACGCCCCACGCGCTGGGGGGGCGCGGCGGTCCGGCAGTCCCTCGAGGCGCGGGCAGTTCCCCCTTGTCTCCCACCCACGCGCCTCGGCTCCTCCCCGCGGACCTCGGACAGGCGCCGCGCGAGGGAGCGGCAACCCGGCACGGCAAGTCCCTGCTTGTGCTGCCTACCTGATACGTTGCATAGGGGACGTGCATGGCGGCATCCAGGACGCGCTCAGGTGGGGCGGACGTCAGGGCGGCATCGCGGGCTCGCGCCGTGGCGATGGGCCCTGGAGCGCGGACGTGCGCCGCGGCTTCGGAGGCTTGCCGTGGGCGCGCCCGGAGGCTGGCGGCGTGAAAGGAGGGTTGTCCATGCATGAAGCGCCTGTAAGCTGTTATTCATGGAAAACGAGCCATCCTTGCATTGCTGTGCGATGTGGGGCCCGCTGGCGGCCGTTGCTCTTTCGGCGCTGGGGTGTGGCGGGAGCGCTCATTCCACCGCGGTCCGTCAGCCCGTGTACCTGGCCCAGGCGCAATGCGGCCCCATGGATTCGACGGTGAGCTGCTGCGTGAAGACGCACCCGGCCACGCCCGAGCGGTGCGGGCTGACGGCCTCGGAGGTGAGCAAGTACCTGGCGCCGATGAAGGCCGTCGAGTCCGCGTCCGAGGCCAGTGAAGAAGCCATCCCCGGGTGGAAGCAGGTGTGCATCGACGCCTACGCCCAGTGTCAGGAGGAGGCCTGGTCAGGCTCTTGTTACGACTGCTTCCGGTATTGCGAAGGGCAACACGAATGGCCCGTGGACAAGTGCCGCCGTCGCAAGGGAGGCGAGTGAGTCCATGGCCGAGTCGATTGATTGGGACCCGGTGCGTGAACTGGCGCGGCGCGTGGAGGCCGGCGAGCCGCTGTCGCTGACGTCCGAGGTGCGCGCCTTGCTCCTCCGTTCGGCGCGGGAGGTGGGCATCCCTGAAGAGGAGGCACAGGCCGCCGTCGCGGGTGTTGCCACGGCGACTGCGCTGCTTCACGAGACTCGCCGCCGCATTCGTGACGGCTCGCAACGCCTCATGCGCGCGCTGACGGGGGCCCGTCGGCTTCGGGACGCGGGCGACGCCGTGGGCGCGCGCACGCTGCTGGAAGACGTGCTCGCGGTGGAGCAGGTGCCTCTCTATCGCGAGCAGGCCGAGCTGGCGCTGGACGACCTGTGAACGGGTTACTGCGAACCGCCTGACGTGTAGTGTCCCATGGGGTACCAGATGCCCCGGCGGACGGGCTCGTGGATGTTCGGGCGAATGTGGCCGGCGTCCAAGGTGGTGATGTCCACGTCCTCGATGATTCGGGCCAAGGGGGGCAGGGGCTCGTCTTTGAACAGGGACTCGCGGACGAGCCGTAGGGCGTCCTCGACCGTGAAGGCGGTGACGCCGCAGCCCCCCAGGAGCATCATCCATCGGCTCGACGGCGGCCAGTTGTCTACGCCGCGGTCGAACTCCAGCCAGTAGCGATGGAGGAGTGGATTCTTCACGGGTGTCATGGCCGGCCTCGAAAGTGAGTTCAGCGATGCGAGCACCGGCCTCATCGCGCAGCGCAGATGAACTGAGCGACGGCGCCGCCGCAGTGGGCGTGTCCTCCGCGGCGTGTCGTCCATGGGCTGCGCGAGCGCCAGGCAGGGCAGGAGGAGCGACAGCAAGATGGAGCGGTTCGCGTGGGAGTGCATGCGCGCGGGGCACCTCGTCATCGCACGGCGCGCGCGGATGCCATGCCATCACCTCCGTGCCGGACTTCATGCTGAACGGACCACGCGGCCACCCAGGGGCCCCCTCGCGGCGGGGGGGCCGGAGTCACTCCCGTAGCTCGCTGTTCGGAAATGTCGGGGGTTTTGACGCCACAAAAGTCCCGACATTTCCGAACAGCTATCCACCGGGCTGCGCGCCCGACCCACAGGCATGAGACGCGGTAGCCTGCTCGTGGCGTAGGCACAGAGGTCGGCGCGTCATGGGTGCAGGTGAGCCCGTCGAACCGTTGGCCCCGGAGCCTGGTGAGCACCCCGAATCGTCGCCATCGCGCACCCAGCGGTGCGCCAAGAGCACGCATTGGGCCACAGCCGCCGGCTGCTCGCTTCATCCGCACGCCGCTATCAGGCCGCCGCCGCGCTCACGCCGTAGAAGTGTTGGCTCAGCTCCGCCTCGCTGTTGAAGCGAGGGTACTGCCCCTGTTTCAGGGCAGATGCGTCCGGAAGCGCGTTGGCGCTGGTTCGCTCCAGCATGTCCGCGAGGAACCGGGAATAGGCCTCACGTGGCGCCACGCCTGGATAGAAGTGGTTCAGCGCGAGCCCCGCGACATTCACCCGCAGCACCCGTGGACCCTCGTTGGCGCTGCCCCAGGAGAGCACGAGGTCCGTGAGGACGGTCTGTCGCGGCGGCGTCCCCGGAGGCCCTGCGACGGGCAACATGCCCACGGCAATCGCCAGCACTTCCGTCATGGCCATCGTCCTGCGTTGGCCATTGGCGGCCTCCACGGTGAGGGCCATGTCCGTCATGCTCACGATGCGGCAGGGAAAGATGCGCGGCGGGGCGGGAGGCGCGTCCACGGCGGGTGTTGGCGCGGCGTCCGGCTTCTTCCAGGCGTTCTCTTCCAGCACTCGCGTGACTTCGGCGTCCAGCTCCCGAACCCGGTCACCTGCCGCCGCGGCTTCTCCCGTCAGCAGCGGCCTGGCGCGCGCGAGGTAGCCCGCTGCCCGCTCGAAATCCTTGTCGTGCGCCATCCGCAGTTCCGTGGCGCGGATGAGTGCTCGCACCGCGATGAAGCCCGCGCCCCCGCCCGCGACGCTGTACAGGGCTTCCGTCGTCTCCAGGGAGGCCGGCGGCGCGTCTTCCGTGTCCAGCGCCTGCGCCAGCTTCCACGCGGAGGCGGGCCGCAGCGCGTTGATGTGCAGTAGCGAGACCAGTGGCTCCATCGCGAACCACAGCGCGTCCGTGGACGCACGCCCCGCGAGCGTATGGAGCGCCCGCTCCACCCGCGCCGTGCCGGCCCGCGTCTCGCCGTCCTCCAGCTCGATGCGGCCCAGCGCCAGCATCGCGTCGGTGTGGTCCGGCTGGGTCTTCAGCAAGCGCTGGAAGCCCGCCCGCGCGGCCGTGCGGTCGCCCTGGTCGAGCGCCGCCTGGGCCTCCGCCAGCCGCGGGTCGACCACCCAGCCGCCCTGCTTCGCGGCGAGCGCGGGCGCCACCACCCGTTCCTCCAACTGCGTGACGCGGAGCAGCGACGCGCCCGCGAAGCCGAAGACGAAACCGCCGATGTGGGCCATCACCGCCACGCCCGTGTTGTTGCCCAGGAGGTAGTAGTTCAACACCTCGTTGCCGAACCACAGGCCGCCCCAGACCCAACCAGGAACGGGGAAGGTGCCGCGGAAGATTTTCAGCACCCAGACGAAGTAGCCGATGCGGACCCGTCGCTGGGCGAAGCGCAGACAGAAGGCCCCCATGCACGCGGCCACGGCGCCGGAGGCACCCACCATCACCGACTCTGATGAGGGGTCGATTGCATAGTGGGCCACGCCCGCCACCAGCCCGCCCACGACGTAGAAGCCCGCGAACAGCGGCCGGCCCCAAGCGTCCTCGAGCAGCAGGCTGGTCACATAGAAGAACAGCAGGTTCCCCAGCAGGTGCATCCACCCAAGGTGGAGGAACATGTACGTGAGCCAGCCTGGCTGGACGAGTCCCCGTGCGGGCACCAGGGAGAAGCGCGCGAGCAGGCTCGACTCGTGCTGGGCGATGAGCTCCTCGCAGCGCTCATTCAGCCCCTGCTGCCGGTTCGTCACGCGCTCCGCTCCGTCGGATTCCGCGACGCGTTGGTGCAGGTTGCGCACCAGCCTCCGGCCCGAATCGGACAGCAACCGCTCCGCGCACGCGGGAGGGAACTCCAGGTCCGGGTGCTCGAGCGACTGCTCCAGCAGGGAGCGCAGCTCGTTTTCACCCACGCCCATGGGGGCGGACGGAATGACCCAGGAGATGAAGAAGGCCACGATGCAGATGGCCGCGATGGTGATGGACACCCGAGGCAGCCGCTCCAGCTCGGTGTCGTCCACTCCCAGGGGCAGGAACAGCATCATGGTGTGGTTCCCCCCTCGTGCGTTGAGGGCCTGACATACCACGGCGGAGGCTCGCTATGGCGCGTCACCCCGTGCCGCCGCTGCAGGAACGAGCGCCTACTGCGGAGGCAGCGGCCAGGTCAGGGACACGCGGTGGGCTCCGCCCGGGGCGGCGTCCATCCACCCGGTGATGCGCTCACTGCGCGCCAGCAGCGGCCCCAGCTCGGAGCTGGCCGCGAAGAGGGCCGCGAGCAGTTCGTCTGTCAGGATGTCCGTCAGCGAAATCTGCGCGAGGCCTCGCGCCACCCGCTTGGGGTCCAACGCGAAGTCCACCGGGTGCTCCGTCTTCGAGCCTGTCTCCGTCAGCGCCGCCAGCGTGGCCTGGGTCACCGACTCTTCATTGCCCAGGACGAGCTGCTTGCCTTTGAAACGCACGAACACGTTGCCGCCCTTGAGCGGGAGCTTCCAGCCGTCCTCCAGCACCAGCACGTCCGGGAAATTGCCCAGCGGGGCCAGCGCGGCCTTCACCGCCGCTACGTCCTTCACCTCGGCGGCCACGGCCTGGCGCACCGCGAAGAAGCGCGTCGACAGCGCGCGAAGCGAGCCGCGCACCTGGACGTGGTCCATGTTCACCAACAGGTGGCCGGTGAGCTGCTTCGTCACGGCCTTCGCCATGGACAGCAGCTGCTCCTTCGGACACGTAGGGCACACGACCTGGAGCGTGGAGCGCATCGTGTCCACCGACTGCGTCACCCCCGTGGGAGAGACGGACGCGCGCGAGTAGAGCAGGCCCTCCGCCTTCATCGCCGCGTAGGGGCTGGTGCCACGCGTCTGGAACGCAGGGAGCCGCAGCTTCGTCGTCACGCCTTCCACCTGGAGCGCGTTGGCCGTGCCGTCCAGGCCCACCACCGTGTTGCCCGACACGACGAACGCCACGCCCGGCACCTTGCCCAGGCGGGCATCCCGCGCGGGCGTCTTGCCCACCAGCCGGACGGATTCCTTGAGCAGGTCCGCGCCGCCGCGCTCGATGGCGCCGAACGCGCAGACCTCCTTGCCCTTCATCGCGTAGCCCATGCTGCCGCCCATGTCGCGGTCGACATGCACCGTCGTCACACCTCCGCGCGTGGTGGGCTTTGCTTCGGCGCCGCCCGCGGCGGTGATGGCTTCGGCGGCCCTTGCCTGGAACACCTTGGCGTCGGCCACCCGCATGCAGGACACGCGGCCGTCCTTGCGCATGGACACGGTGGCCGGCCCGGCCGGGTCCAGGCCCAGCTCGGCCAGTGACTGGGGCCGCGTGGGGTCGACGGTGAGGAAGGGATGCAGCTCCGTCCGCCACGCCGAGGGGCGCAGCAGCGCGGCGTGCTGGCCCGCACGCTCCAGGAACGCGGCCAGCCCCGTCAACGCATCCACCCGCGGCACATGGATGAGCGTCTGCGCCGAAGCGGCGGCGCGGGGAGCGGGGGCCGCTGCCAGGGTGGCGGCCAGGACGAGCGAGGAGAGCATGTCTCCGTGAGAACAGCCGGGCTCCCACGCTGTCAAGGAGGACGCGGTTCCGCCCGGCGGCGGCCCAGGGCGGGGCGCGTCGGAGGCCCCCGCCTTCAAGAGGCGCCTGCCCGCTTGGGCTCCCGCCTAAAACCGACCCGCGTTGGCCCACTCAATCATCCGCTCCGCCAGGTCCTCGGCGTCGCGGCGCAGGTGCGCCAGTTGGAGCACGTGGTCATCCGTGCACGCCAGCGCCATGCGCAGCACGAGCGTGTCGGCGAAGCGCAGCACCTGCGCGATGCTGATGCAGTCGCGGTCCTCGCTGGCCCCCGCGAAGCGCGCCGCGTCCGCGTCCATCGTCAGGCCCTCCGCCAGCAGCGCCTGCACCAGCGCGGCACGCGCCACCGGGCGCTCGTACTCCGCCGCGTCGCGCAACTGGCGGCGCCACGGCTGCGACTCCCAACGCACCAGCGACGCGTCCTTGGCGCGCTTCACCGGCTGTGTGCGCTGCTTCTTCCAGAATCCCCCAGCAAGCACCGGCCTCGAGACGTTCATCTCCATCACTGCCCCCTCTCCACTACGGGGTCCATCCACAGGCATGAGCGACATGGATGCTGCTCCGTCGGTACCGCGCGTGCTGCTCCCGAGGCCGCCCTGGCGCGGTGGCGGGTGGCCTCGTTGCTGCTGCCATTTATTACGGCGAGTCGGCATTTCCTTGACTCACCCCTGGGCGCCAAAGGGTTTCATCCGGGCGCCATCCCGGCGTTGACAGGGGGCGGGGGGCTCGGGACAGTCCACGCGCCATGCCGACCTACCCCTCCACACCCCGTGAGGCGTTTCACCTGCTGCGCGCACTGTCCGAGGACCTGTCCCATGCGGACAGGCGCCCGCGCGCGCTGGCCGAGCTGCGCGAGCTGGCGGAGCTGTCCCGCCACCAGCCCGAAGCGGCGCCGCTGCGGCTGGTGACGGTGACGGTGACGGTGGGCGCTTCACAGGAGCGGCTGGAGTTGTTCCTGCTGCCGTCCATCTTCGCGCCGGAGGCGTGGGCCTACACCTTCCTGGAGGGACTGCTCAGCGTCCCGCTGGATGAGTATTCGGGAAAGCGGCTGGTGGAGGTCGGCGCGGGCTCGGGGTGGATTTGCATCGCGCTGGCGAAGTTCACCCGGCTGGCGCACGTGCATGGCGCGGACCTCAACCCGCATTCGCCCGTGGTGGCGCGCTGCAACGCGTGGCTCAACGGAGACGAGGCGCTGGCCTCGCGCCTGTCCTTCGGGGAGAGCGACCTGTTGCGCGGGATACCTTCGGAGGCCCCGTGGGACTTCGTGGTGGGCTGCATTCCGCAGGTCCTCCGGGGCGAGGAGGACTTGCCCTCCGAGCTGTCCCAGGCGGACGAGCAGGCGCTCTATGACTTGTCCAACTACTGCACGCTGCAGAACGTCTACGAGGACCACTTCGGGCTCGGGCTCATCGCGCGATTGCTGGACGAAGCGCCGGAGCGGTTGTCACCCACCGGACGGTTGCTGCTCAACCTCGCGGGCAGGCCAGGGCGCGTCATCATCGAGCGGATGTTCACTCGCCGTGGCTTCGACACGCGCGTGCGGGTGGCCCGCCGGGTGATGCAGGCGGCGGACACGGACATCCGTCCGTTGGTGGCGCTGGAGCAGCGCACCGGCCGCGAGTTCGAGTTCTTCATGGAGGCGCGCAGCCCGGAGCCGCTGCGGGCGGCCACCGCGCTGGGCTGGCTCCAGGCGGGGAACCCGGTGTGGCACGAGGTGGCGGTGTGGGAGGCGCGGCTGGCGCTGCCTCGCGAGACGCTGGCGCTGCGGGCCGCCCTGCGCGAGCTGGGCGCGTCGGCGTTGCAGGAGGAGCTGGACCTGGGCGCGGCGTCAGCGGAGCAGCTGGGCTTCGTGGCCGACCTGGCGGCGCGGCTGGCGCGGGGGCCGCTGATGCCCTACGCGCACGAGGCGGGCGACGCGTCCTTCCGCCGGCAGGTGGTGCGCTACCTGGACCGGTACTTCGGGCTGCGGCTGGCGGAGGAGGAGGTCTTCGTCGCGCCCGAGCGCGAGCAGGCGGTGTACTCGCTGCTGATGGCCACCTGCGACGCGGGCGACGAGGTGCTGGTGTCCCGCAACCTCCACCCGCTCTACGCCCGTGCGCTGGAGAAGGCGGGGGTGCGCGCCACGGTGACGCACACCTCGCTGGAGGAGATTCGCCGGCTGCTCTCCGCGTTCGACGTGAAGATGGTGCTGCTCACGGTGGAGAAGGGGGAGCGCACCAACCTGTCCGTGCTGCGCGACATCGTCGCGGAGGCGGCGCGGCGTGGCATCTGGGTGGTGTTGGACGAAAGCGCCTTCTTCAACATCACCGGCGGCGTGGAGCCGCACACGCTCTTCGAGTTCCTGGCCCGTGAGGCCCACGCCCCCAACCTGGTGGTGCTCTATGGCCTCATCAAGAACGCGGTGTGGCCGGACCTGGAGCTGACGCTGCTCATGCCGGTGCCGCAGCCGCTGCGGGGCGACCTGGAGGCCGCGGCGGAGGTCAGCTACTCGCGCATCAGCACCCTGGCGCAGGCGTTCTACGAGCGCACCTTCTCTGACCTGCTGTCGTTCCGCATCTCCTTCGCGGAGCCGGAAGCGCCCGCGCCGCGCAGGCCCCCGGTGGTGACGCTGCCCCGCTCGCGGCGGATGGCGCGGCTGATGTCCTTCCCCGCGTTCGCGCCCAAGGTGTTCCGCGAGGACGACGCGGAGCTGGTGCGTCTGGACTACGGGGAGAATGAAGGGCCGCTGCCGCCTCCCTTGGTGGAGGGCCTCATCGCCGCCGGAGTCGCGCCGCGCGAGCCCGCACCGCAGACGGGATTGGCGGAGGCGGTGTCGGCCTTCCTGCTGGAGTCGCGCGCGGTGCGCTACGCGCAAGACGAGCTGGCGGTGGCGCCGGGCGTGTGGCCGCTCATCCACCACCTGGGCGTGGCGCTGCGCCAGCGGCTGGGACGCACGCCGCGCGTCTATGTGGCGACGCCGTGCTACGGCGTGCTGCCGCCCACCTTCGTCTCCGCGGGGTGTGACGTGGAGCAGGGGCCGCTGTCGGGGCTGTTGGCGCGGCGGGGGCAGGGCGGCGGCGGCGTGCCGGATGCCATCGTCGTGTCGCAGCCGTCGAACCCCTCCGGTGTCTACCTGGCCCGCGAGGAGCTGGTGGCGCTGGCCACCTATGTGGTGGAGCAGCGCTGTCTGCTGGTGTCGGATGAAATCTTCGGACTGGTGAACCTCACCAGCCCCACGGCGGAGACAGTGCCCAGCCCCGTGACGCTGGAGGGCGCGGTGCCGGGCATCGGCGCACGCACGGTGCTGCTGGGCGGACTGTCCAAGGAGTTCGCGGCCGGTGGGCTCCGCGTGGGGTGGCTCGCCACGAAGGACCGGGCGCTGGCCGCGGCGGTGCGCGACAGTGGCCCTGGGGTGCTCCACCTGATGACGGCGCGCGCGGCGGCGTACCTGTATGCGGCGTATGCCCGCAGTCCGGATGGCCAGCTGCTGTACCCCACACGGCACCGCACCCTGCGGTCCTTCCTGGTGAAGATGCGGCGGGAGCTGGCGGAGAAGCGCGAGCTGCTGGCCGGAGCGCTGCCAGGGGATGGGCGCTCGGACGCGGGGGACGCGGGCGGACTCTTCCTGTCGCCCCGGATGACGGCCTGGCTGGGGCAGGAGGTGGACGGGGTGCGGCTCACGCCGGAGAACCTGCCTCGCGTGGTGTACGAGCACACGCACGTCGTGCTGAATGGTGGCCCGTGGTGTGGGGATTCGGAGCGGGTGCGCGCCGTGTTCTCGATTCCCCGGGACGCGCTGCTGCGGGCGCGTGAGCAGCTCTTGCGCTTCGGCGCGAAGCTGCGCGGCGGGCCGTCCGAGTCCTGAGGCGCGAGCCCCGCACGGACTCTGTCCGGGGCCCATCGCTTGCCTCCGACTGGAAGGCGGGTCGCGAGCGGCTGGGGACGGCCGTCACAATTCCGCCTCCGGGCAGCGGTGCCGGTATCGTGGGGGCGTGGGATGGCCGAGCCGGCGCAGCGCAATGCCATCGAGCTGATGAACGTCCACAAGTCCTTCGGCGCCCAGCACGTGCTGCGGGGCGTGGACCTGGCGGTGCCCACGGGCACCACGTGCGTGCTGCTGGGCGTGTCGGGCTCCGGGAAGACGGTGCTGATGAAGCACCTGGACGGGCTGCTGCGTCCGGACCGCGGCACGGTGCGCGTGGACGGCGAGGACCTGGCCTGGCTGGATGCCGCGGGGCTGGAGCGCGTGCGCCGTAAAATGGGCATCCTCTTCCAGGGCGGCGCGCTCTTCGACTCGCTCACCGTCGAGGACAACGTCGCCTTCCCGCTGCGCGAGCGCCTCCATCTGGTGGAGCGCGAGGTGCGCGAGCGCGTGCGGCGCGTGCTGGCGCTGGTGGGCCTGGAGGACGCGGCGAAGCAGCGCCCGGGCGAGCTGTCCGGCGGCATGCTCAAGCGCGCCGCCTTTGCCCGCGCCGTGGTGCTGGAGCCGAAAATCCTCCTCTATGACGACCCCACCGCGGGGTTGGACCCGCTGAGGACCCAGTCCGTGGTGGACGTCATCCTCACCGGCAAGCACCGGCTCCACGCCTCGGCGCTCGTCATCACCCCGGACGTGGCCTCCGCCTTCCAGGTGGGCGACAGCCTGGCGCTGCTTCATGAAGGACGCATCATCGAACACGCCCCGCCCGAGGCCTTCCGCCAGTCCCAACACCCCGCGGTCCAGGCCTTCCTCCATGACTGGCTGTCACGCCGTGCGCGCGCCTCCGGGCACCCGCCACCGCCGCTGCCTTGAGCGCGAGCCTGTTCACCGGGGGACACTCATCCCGTCCTGTCGCTGGATGGTGCTGAAGCTGTAAGTCCAGCATGCTCAGGAATCCCGGTGCCTGTGTCATGCCGGGAAGGCCGAACGAAGGACCCACGCATCCGGGGGGATGCCACATGCCCAATCTGCTCGACATGCCTCGCCAGGCGTTGATGGACCTGCGTTCACGGCTCAGCCATTCGACGCTGGTGTCCCAGTTGCCGCGCAACGTGGTGCCGGACAGCCTGTCCCTGTCCAGTCCGGCGCCGCAGGACTTCGCGCTCGCGGACCCGGAGCGGGTGGAGGCCTGGCGGCGGGCCTGCGAGCGGTATGTGCGGCCGGGACAGGTCGTCATGGATGCGTGCACCGGCACGGGCCTGCGGACCTTCCTGGCCGCCAGCCGTCAGCCGAAGAAGCTGTACGCGGTGGATGGCTCGCGGCTGCTGGACACGGCGCAGTGGGTGGCGCGCCGCAACGGGCTGGAGCGCATCGACTTCGTGCGCGCGCATCCCTGGCAGTACCAGCTGCCGGAGAAGGTGGACGTCCTGCTGCATGAGCTGCTGGGCGACGCCCTCTTCGACGCGGGGCTGGTGCCGCGCATCCTGGACCTGCGCAACCGGGTGTTGAAGCCCGGAGGCCGCATCCTCCCCAACCGCTTCGAGGTCTTCGTGGAGCCGGTGCAGCTGCGGGACGAGGCGTGCATCCCCTTCATCTGGAGCCAGCGCTTCCCCAGCGTGGACTACAGCTGCCTGCAGACGCTGCGCGAGGCGATGAACCCGTCCTACTTCACGCGCGTCATCCGCTCCTACGAGGTGGACCACCTGCTGTGCGACCCGGAGCCCGCCTTCGCCTTCGACCTGGAGACGATGGTGGCCGACGGGCTGCCGCACCGCGTGCGCTTCTCTCGGCCGGTGGTGGAGGAGGGGCGCGTGGACGGCTTCTGCCTCTTCTACAAGGTGGCCTTCGACGCGGAGCTGTCCTTCAACGTGTCGCCGCTGCGGGGACAGAACCACGCGGGGATGATGCTCTTGCGCGTGGACTCGCAGGAGTTCGAGCGCTTCGACACGCTGTCCTTCGAACTTGAGATGGTGGAGCCCGCCGACGTGCGCACCTGGCGCTGGCAGTTCACCTGAGCGCAGCGTCCCCGCCCGCAGTGCTGGCGGGTGGACAGCTCCCGCGGCCGGAGGGTCCGCGGGAGCCGAGGGCGTGGCTAGCTTGCGCCGAGGCATGCCCTCTTCCCGACTCCTCCCTGTCCTGCTCCTGGCGCTGGGCGCCGCGCTCCCCGCCGTGGCCCAGACGTCCTCATCGCAGCGCGCGCGCACGGTGGCCGGCGTGTGCGGCGCCACCAACTGGGCCTGCGTGGCCGAGTGCATCGACGCAGAGTGCGTCGACACCTGCATGCGCCAGGACTGTGAGCAGGCGCTGGAGCGGCTCAAGGCGTGTACCCAGAGGGCGGGCTGCGCGCCGAACGATGCCGAGTGCGGGCCCAGGGCCTGCCTGCCCATCTGCCAGCGCTCCTTCGAGCCCGCCCCGCCCAGCCCCGAGAAGGAAGTCCCCGCGCCATGTGAGGGTGTGAAGGCGCGGGGGGCGGCGCCTCCCAGGGCGCTGGTGGGGACCTGGACGCTGGTGGCCGCCAGCCTGCCGGAAGACGAGACCGTGCGGGAGGAGCGCATCGAAGCCCAGCCGCGCTCGGACTACGCGCGCTCGTTGCAGGTGACGCCGTCGGGCTGCTTCGTGCTGCGGACCTCGTTGGAGGCCGCGACGCTGGGGCAGGGCAACTCGCTGGTGGTCCGCGCCTGGGGCACGCTGGACGTGTCGGGCGAGGACCGGGTGCGGCTGCGCACGCGGGACGGCCAGGCCGTGGGCCCGGTGTGTGGCGACAAGCGCGTGATTCCCCTGACGGGGCCGAAGCTCAAGTTCCGCGGTAGCGCCTATGTCTGGGACCTGGAGGAGGGGGTCCTCACGCTGATGGTGGACGACGAGACGAAGCAGACCTTCCAGTTCGAACGTGCGACCCCGGAGCGTGGAAAGCAGTAGAACGGCCTTCACCCGGAGGTCGTGCGACATGGCGGCGCAGGAGCGGATGTCGAGCGTGGACGCGCTGTGGTTCCACATGGAGGAACCCGCCAACCTGATGATGATTACCGCCGTGCTCTGGTTCGAGGGCCGGCTGGATTTCGAGCGGCTGAAGCGCGTGGTGCGGGAGCGGCTGGTGGAGCGCTACCCCCGCTTCCGCCAGCGCGCGGTGGCGGGACTCGTGGGGCTGCCTCAATGGGAGGACGTCCCGGAGCTCGACCTGGACGCGCACCTGTCGCGGCTCGACGTGCCTCCGCCCGGGGACCGCGCGGTGTTGGAGTCCCTGGTGGGGCAGTGGATGAGCACGCCCCTGGAGCGCTCCCGGCCGCTGTGGCAGTTCCACGTGATGTCCGCGGCGGACGGGCGCGACGTGCTGCTGGCACGGCTGCACCATTGCCTCGCGGACGGCATGGCCCTGGCGCGGGTGCTGCTGACGCTCACGGAGGGGGCGGAGGCGGAGCTGGCCGCCGAGCCGCCCGCGTCGCCGCCCCGGGCTGCTCCTGGCGGACTTGCGAGCTGGGTGCGCGGCGCGCAGGCGGTGGCGGGCACGGCGCGGGCCGTGTGGCGCAAGGGCGCGGAGCTGGCCGCCGAGCCGATTCTCGCCGGGGACCTGCTGGTGAAGGGCGCGCGCGGCGCAGCGGCCATGGGCAAGTTGTTGGTGATTCCGCCGGACCCGCGCACGTCGCTGCGAGGACCGCTGGGGACGCAGAAGCGCGCCGCCTGGTCGGACCCGGTGCCGTTGGAGCGGGTGAAGGCCCTGGGCCAGGCGCTGGGCGGCACGGTGAACGACGTGCTGCTGGCGGCGGTGACGGGCGCGCTGCGGCGCTACCTGGAGTCGCTGGGGGAGCCCCCCGAGGACCTGCACGCGCTGGTGCCGGTGAACCTCCGACCCCTGGATGCGCCCGTGCCTCGCGAGCTGGGCAACCATTTCGGCGTCGTCTTCCTCCGGCTTCCCGTGCACCTGGGCACGCCCACGCGCCGGTTGCAGGAGCTGGCCCGGCGGATGGAGCGGCTGAAGCGCTCACCTGAGGCGGTGCTGACCTTCGGCGCGTTGGAGTTGCTGGGGTACACGCCCGCGGCCCTGGAGCGGTGGGTGGTGGATACCTTCGGCTCCAAAGCGTCGCTGATTGCCACCAACGTGCCCGGCCCACGCGCGGCGGTGTCCCTGGCGGGGAGCCAGTTGGAGGGCCTGACGTTCTGGGTTCCCCAGACGGGGCACCTGGGGCTGGGCCTGAGCCTCTTCAGTTATGCCGGGCAGGTGACGGTGGGCGTGGCGGCGGACGCGGGCCGGGTGCCGGACCCGCATGCGCTCATCCAGGGCTTCCACGAGGAACTGGATGCGCTCGCGGACGAGCGGGACTGAGTCCGGGGCTCCGCCGCGGCGCCGTCAGAAGGTCGTCGCTCTCGCGGCACGCTCGGTGCGGTCGACGTCCGCCGCGATGAGCGCCAGCTTCTGCCGAATCCCGTCCACCGCGTCCCCGCCGAGCGGCAGGCGCAGCGGAGCGTCGGGGCTCGCGGGCCGTGTGACTTCGTTGACGATGGCGCGCGCGCCCTTGTGGGGGTCACCCATCTGCTGGCCCGCGGTCTGCGTCACCCACGCGCGCACGACGCCAGACGTCTGGGCGTAGGCCGGGTGTTCGGGCATGCGGCGAAACGCGTCGCCGAACAGCGAGGTGCGGAAGACGCCGGGCTCGACAATCAGCACACGCACCCCATGGGGACGCAGTTCGTGGGCCAGGCACTCGGAGTGTCCTTCGAGCGCGTGCTTGGCGGCGCAGTACGCGCCGAAGCCCGGCGAGGTGCTGAGGCCGGCCATGCTGGTGATTTGCACGAGCGTGCCCGTGCCACGCTCGCGCATGTGGGGCACCACCTCGCGCGTGAGCCGCACGGCGCCGAAGAACATCAGCTCCAGGGTGTCGCGCAGGGCTTCCTCGCTCGTCTCCTCGACGGCGCCGATGATGCTGAACCCCGCGTTGTTGACGAGCACGTCGATGCGTCCGAAGCGCGCGAGCGCCGCCGCCACGGCGACCTGGGGCTCGGTGGGGTGGGTGACGTCAAGGCCGAGCGCGAACACCCGGTCGGGCGCGAGCACGACGAGGTCAGCGAGGGATTCGGGCTTCCGGGCCGTCGCGACGACAGCGTCGCCGCGGGCAATGGCCTCGCGGACCAGGGCGCGCCCGAAGCCGGACGAGGCACCCGTGATGAACCAGACCTTGGTGGAGTCGGAGAGGGAAGAGGCGTGAATGTTCATGGCTCGGAAACTAAACGCTCGGTGCCGCGCGGATTAGAGCTCGGCTTCGCCATGAAGTTGTTAGGCGTGCTAACAAATCGCCCATGCGTGAGGGCTTCGCCGGCTTACGAGAACTCCTCCTGGTCGCGGAGAAGCGCAGCTTCACGGCGGCCGCGGCGGAGCTTCGGGTGACGCCCTCCGCAGTGAGTCAGGCGATAGGCGCGCTCGAGGAGCGGCTGCACGCCCGGTTGGTCCAGCGCACGACACGCAGCGTGAGCCTGACGGAGGCAGGGGAGCGTTTCGTCGCCGAGCTTCGTCCCGCCATGGAGGGCATTCGCGGTGCCTTCGCGACGCTCGAAAACGCGAGGGGCCGTCCCACCGGCACGCTGCGCCTCAATGTCCCGCGATTGGCGTTCGGCCCGGTCATCAAGCCGATGCTCGCGCGCTTCCTCACCGCGCACCCCGAGTTGCGCATCGACGTCACGCTCGACGATGGCCTGCGCGACATCGTCGCGGAGGGCGATGACGCCGGCATTCGCCTGGGAGAGCGCGTCGACCGTGACATGGTCGCCGTGCCCGTCACCGGTGACATGCGCATGGCCGTGGTGGGCTCACCCGCCTACTTCGAGACGCACCCGAAGCCCCGGCATCCGAGAGACCTCGGGGCCCACGACTGCGTCAACTACCGGCACGCCACGAGCCGCAACATCGCCCGATGGGAGTTCGAGGTGGACGGCCGCGAGCTCACCGTCGCCGTCAACGGGCGCGTCATCACCAACGACAACGAGGTGATGGTGCTCGCGGCGCTCGACGGGCAGGGGCTCGCGTACGTCATGGAGCACACCGTGACGGAGCACCTCGCCGCGAAGCGGCTCGTCCGGGTGCTCACGCGCTACTGCCCGAGCTTCCCGGGCCTCTACCTCTACTATCCCAACCGGAAGAACCTGGCGCTCAAGCTGCGCGCGCTCATCGACTTCCTTCGCGTGCGTCCTTGAGGGGCCGGCCCTACAGCAGGCCGTACTCCTCCAGCTTGTTGTAGAGGGTGCGCCGGCTGATGCCGAGCAGCCGCGCCGCCAGCGTCCGGTTGTCGCCCGCGCGGCGCAGCGCGTCCGTCATGGCCTGGCGCTCCATCTCCTTGCGCTGGGACTCCAGCGTCCGGGCCGAGTCCGCGGTGGGCGCGGCCTGGAGTTCGGAGGAGGGGCTCGCCGCGCTCACGGGCAGGGTCGACGTGGGCGCGGGGGACAGGCCCGGCTGGCGCGCCAGCTCTTGAAGGACTTCCTGCCCGCCAATCACCTGCGTGTCGGAGAGCACCACCAGCCGCTCCAGGAAGTTCTGGAGCTGCCGCACGTTGCCAGGCCACGGCTGGGCCCGCAGCGCCTCGAGCCCGTCGGGCGTGAGGGTGAACGGCGGGCGCCCGTTCGTCTTCGCGTGGACCTCCAGGAAGTGCAGGGCCAGCGGCTCGACGTCGTCCGGGCGCTCGCGCAGGGCCGGTATCCACACGGGCACCACGTTGAGGCGGTAGAAGAGGTCCTCGCGGAAGCGGCCCTCCTTCACGCGCTCTTCCAGGGGTTGGTGCGTGGCCGCCACGAAGCGGACGTCCACCTTCACCGTCTGCGTGCCGCCCAGCCGCTCCAGCTCGCGCTCCTGGATGACCCGCAGCAGCTTCACCTGGACGGCGGGGGAGATGTCGCCCACCTCGTCGAGGAACAGCGTGCCGCCGTGGGCCAGCTCCACGCGTCCGGGCTTGCGCGTGGCGGCGCCCGTGAAGGCGCCCTTCTCATAGCCGAACAGCTCGCTCTCCAGCAGGGTGTCCGGCAGCGCCGCGCAGTGCAGCTTCACGAAGGGCCCCTCCCGCCGGGGGCTGCCGTCGTGGACGGCCTTGGCCGCCAGCTCCTTGCCCGTGCCGGACTCGCCGCGTAGCAACACCGTGGCCGTGCCGGCGGCCGCCTTCGCCAGCACGGCCTGCACGTCCGCCATGGGCCGGCTCCGGCCGATGAAGCCGCCCGTGGGCCGCGCCTGCTGGCGCGCCTCCTCGCCCTGCGCGCGCAGCAGCGCCTTGCGGACGGTGAAGAGAATCTCCTCCCGGTCGAAGGGCTTGAGGACGAAGTCCGCGGCGCCCGCCTTCATCGCCTCCACCGCCAGGGGCACCGTGCCGTGCGCGGTGAGGAGGATGACGGGCACGTCCGGCCAGCCGCGCGACACCTCCGCGAGCACCTGCAGGCCATCCATGCCCGGCATGCGCACGTCGCTCACCACCACGTCCACCGGCTTGCTCGCCAGCAGCGCCAGGGCCTCCTGCCCGTCGCGCGCCGCGTGAGTCGTCAGGCCCGCTTGCGTCAGCAGGGCGCCCAGCACCTTGGCCACGGCGGGGTCGTCGTCGACCAGCAGCACCGTGCCCTTCAATGACTCGTTCACGCGGCTTCTCCCACGTCCGCGCCGCCCAGGCTCGCGTCCGTGGCGGGCAGGCGCATCCGGACCACCGTACCGCGCCCCTCCCGGCTTGTCAGGAGCACCTCGCCGCCGTGCGCCTCCACCACGCGCCGGACGAAGGCCAGCCCCAGGCCGCTGCCCGAGGCCTTGGTGGTGAAGAAGTCGTCGAAGGCCCGCTCGCGCGTCCGGGCGTCCATGCCCTCGCCGGTGTCCTCCACCTCCAGGGCCGTGCCGGCCCCGTCACGCAGCGCGCGCACGGTGAGGGTGCCACCTTCCGGCATCGCCTCGCAGGCGTTGCGCACCAGGTTCTCCAGGGCGTTGGCCAGCAGGTCCTGGTCTCCCGCGCACCGTGGAAGGCCAGGGGTCAGCTCCCGGACGATGACGACCTTGCCCGGGCTGGCGAAGGCCTGGAGCGACAGCACGCCCTCCACCAACCGGCGCAAGTCCACTGGCCGCGGGAGGGGCTCCACGCGCGCCAGCCGCTGGTACGTGTCCACCACCCGGTCCAGGCGCTCCACCTGCTCCAGCAGCAGGTCCAGGAACTCGCCTTGCCCGTCCCACGGCCGCCCGCGCGCGTGCTCCTCCTTGAGGTACTGCGCGGCGCCCTTCATCGCGGCGATGGGGTTCTTGAGGTCGTGCGCCATCTGCGCGGAGAAGCGCCCCAGCGTGGCCAGCCGCTCCAGCCGCTCGCTCCGGCTGACGTAGGCGGTGACGCCCCGGCGCGTCGCCGCCACCAGGGCGAACGTCACCGCGGTGGTGCACACGATGAGCGTGCCCGCCTGCGCGACGAAGAGCCTCACCACGGCCAGGTAGGCCAGCACCCCCAGCCCCGCGATGCCCGCCGCGTGCAGCGCGAGCCGGGGCGCGCCCGGGTCGTCCCCGAAGAGGCCGAAGCGCAGCGCCGCGGTGGCCATCACCGGCAAGCCCAGGAGCGTGCCCACGTGGCCCAGCCGCACCACCTCCAGCCCCAGCTCCGCCGCCAGCTCCGTCATCAGCAGGGCCACCACCAGCGTGAGCCCCAGCAGCACCAGCCCCGCGCGGGCGCGCTCGTCCGGGTGCCGCGCGCGCAGCACGTGGAGGCCCAAAAGCGCGAAGCCCCCGCCGAGGATGGGAATGGCCAGCGCGGAGACAGTCAACCCGAAGCGCAGCGTGAGCAGGTGCGCCTCCAGGGAGGGGGCGCCCAGCGCCACCAGCATGGCGAGCGCCAGGACGCCGAAGACGACATAGGCGGCGTACATGGCCCCGGCGAGGCTCCGCCGCCGCCCCACGAAGGACAGGATGAAGTGCAGCGCGCAGGGCACCGTCATCAGGCCCGCGGCGAAGCCCACCAGCCGCCAGCCGTCCTCGTCCGCGCGCACCAGCGCGAAGCCGGAGAAGTTCCAGGTCGACAGGGCGATGGACAGCAGGGACAGCGGCAGCGCCAGCGGGCTCTTGCCCACGCGCGCCAGGGCCAGCCCCGCCAGGGCGAGCTGGCCCGCGCAGGCCAGGAGGCTGATCCACATCCCACCCGTCATGGGGCGCTCCGAGGCAGGGGACTACAACATGCCCAGCCGGCGCGCGTTGGCCGGCTCCACCGCCGCGGCCTCCCAGCGGCGCACCGCCTGCTCGCGCTCGGCTTCGGGGGCATCCGCGTAGTAGCCCAGCGTGTCGTGCAGCGCGCGGCTCAGCTCCTCGATGGCCGCCAGCCTCACGTCCAGCTCCCGGTGGCGCAGCGCGGAGACGAGCCAGTCCGCCCTGCGGCGGCTGCGATTCTCCGCCCACCACGCCGACCATTGACGCGGGTTCAGCCCCAGCGTGGCGCGCGTCACCTCCCGCAGCGCCTCCGCCGCGGCCTGGGCGCACATCTCGTCGTCGCCGCCCGTGAGGGGGATGAGGCCCTCAATCGCTTCGCGGTCGTGCAGCGTGCCCAGGGCGCGCGCGGCCAGCGAGCGGCGCAGCGGGTCTCGGCTGTTCAGCTCGTGGCGCAGGTCGCGCAGGGCGGCGTCCAGCCGGGGCAGTTGCTTGAGCGCGGCGGCGGCCACGCGCGCGGCGCTGGAGATGTCCGGCTCCAGGTCGAACAGTCCGCGCAGCACGCCGTCCACCAGCTCCACGTAAGGCAGGCTGCCGGCGGTGAGCAGCGCGAAGTAGCGCGTGTCCGCGTCCTGGGAGTCCAGCAGCGGCGACACGGCCTGCGCGGCGGGGCGGCCCAGCCGGGACAGCGCGCCGGGGATGGGACCCAGCTCGTCCGCCTCGGGCAGCTCCACCACGGGCAGCCGGCTCCAGGCCGTGGGACCGGGGAAGTGCTGGGCCAGCACGCGGGCGCTGGCCTCGGGCGAGCGCGCCAGCTCCGCCATGGCGTTGGCGCGCTGCGCGGCGTCCGGACCGGTGAGGCGGCGCAGCAGCGGCGCGAAGTCCGGCGGCGGGCGCTCCTCTTGCGACTGCGCGCGCGGCGGCAGCGCGGCGGCGCGGCCCATGTTGCCGGTGGCGCCACGGCCGAAGAAGGGGCTCCAGCCCAGGCCGGCGACCACCGCGGGGGCCGGCGCGGGCGCGGTGGCCACGGGCAGGTCCACGTCGATGGTGAGCTCCATCTCGTCCGGCGCGCGCAGCTCCGACACGCGCTGCTTGCGGAAGAGGATGAGCTCCTGGAAGGCCGCCGGCAGGTCCTGGCAGAACAGGATGTAGTCGGACAGGCGGCGCTGGCTGATGGGCCGCTGGCCGCAGTCACCGTAGAGGATGGCCACCAGCCGGCCCTTCACCTCCACCGGGTACAGGAAGACGGTGCGCGGCGTCTGGCGTCCGAACAGCTCCAGGTAGTGCCGCGTGAGCGCGTCCGGAGGCAGCGGGCCCGCGTAGCTCCCGCGCGTGACGGCCACCGTGCGGAAGACGCTGCTGGCGTCCAGCGGGATGGACACCTGCGTGAGCTGCTCTCCCGCCATGCCCTCGCCGCGCGCCTCCAGGCCCGTGGCGCCGCCCCGCAGCACGGCGAAGGACGCGACGTAGTCGAAGGTCCTGCGGCCGAAGCGCAGCGCGACGTCGATGAGGCGGTCGCGGTCCTTGGTGGCTTCCTTCAGCGCCGCGCGCGCCTGGGCCAGCGTCCAGTCCGGCACGTCCTGGCTCGCGGGCGGCGCCGGGGGGCGGCTCTCCAACGCGGCGGGCTTGGGGCG
>NZ_JABXEP010000132.1:0-23451 GCF_013372605.1 Myxococcus sp. AM009 | reverse complement strand
CTTGCGGAGGAGGCTCGGCTCGAAGCGGAGCGGCTTGCCGAGGAGGCTCGACTTGCGGAGGAGGCTCGGCTCGAAGCGGAGCGGCTTGCCGAGGAGGCTCGACTTGCGGAGGAGGCTCGGCTCGAAGCGGAGCGGCTTGCCGAGGAGGCTCGACTTGCGGAGGAGGCTCGGCTCGAAGCGGAGCGGCTTGCCGAGGAGGCTCGACTTGCGGAGGAGGCTCGGCTCGAAGCGGAGCGGCTTGCCGAGGAGGCTCGACTTGCGGAGGAGGCTCGGCTCGAAGCGGAGCGGCTTGCCGAGGAGGCTCGACTTGCGGAGGAGGCTCGGCTCGAAGCGGAGCGGCTTGCCGAGGAGGCTCGACTTGCGGAGGAGGCTCGGCTCGAAGCGGAGCGGCTTGCCGAGGAGGCTCGACTTGCGGAGGAGGCTCGGCTCGAAGCGGAGCGGCTTGCCGAGGAGGCTCGACTTGCGGAGGAGGCTCGGCTCGAAGAAGAGCGGCTTGCGGAGGAGGCCCGGCTCGAAGAAGAGCGCCGTGTGGCGGAAGAAGCGCGCTTGGCTGAAGAGGCTCGGCTCGCTGAAGAAGCGCGCTTGGCTGAAGAAGCTCGGATTGAGGCAGCACGCCTCGCGGAAGCTGCTCGGCTAGCTGAGGAGGCTCGGCTCGCGGAAGAAGCCCGACTCGAAGAAGAGCGTCGTGTGGCTGAAGCGGCGCGGGTCGCCGAAGAGGCTCGGCTGGCTGAGGAGGCTCGGCTGGCTGAGGAGGCTCGGCTGGCTGAGGAAGCTCGGCTGGCTGAGGAGGCTCGGCTGGCTGAAGAGGCCCGCCTCGAAGAAGAGCGGCGTCTGGCCGAAGAGGCCCGGCTCGCTGAAGAGGCCCGGCTCGCTGAAGAGGCCCGGCTCGCTGAAGAGGCTCGGTTGGCGGACGAAGCGCGGCTCGAAGAAGAGCGTCGCTTGGCGGAGGAGGCTCGCCTCGCGGAAGAGGCTCGTCTCGCCGAGGAAGCTCGGCGAGAGGCAGAGCGCCTTGCTGAAGAGGCTCGGCTCGAAGAGGAAGCCCGGCTTGAGGCGGAACGCATTGCGGAAGAGGTGCGTCTTGCGGAGGAGGCTCGGCTTGAGGCGGAGCGCCTAGCTGAAGAGTTCCGTCTCGCCGAAGAAGCTCGCCTCGCTGAAGAGGCGCGGCTCGAAGAAGAGCGCCGTCTAGCGGAAGAGGCCCGGCTCGCGGAAGAGGCTCGGCTTGAGGCAGAACGCATTGCCGAAGAGGCGCGTCTTGCGGAAGAAGCGCGGATTGCAGAAGCGGCACGGCTTGAAGAGGAGCGTCGCCTCGCTGAGGAGGCTCGGCTCGAAGAAGAGCGCCGTCTAGCGGAAGAGTCCCGGCTAGAGGCGGAGCGTCTGGCGGAGGAATCGCGTCTGGCAGAAGCGGCTCTTCTTGAGGCGGCGCGCCTCGCCGAAGAAGCTCGCTTGGCTGAAGAGGCGCGGCTCGCTGAAGAGGCGCGGCTCGCTGAAGAGGCGCGGCTCGAAGAAGAGGCGCGGCTCGAAGAAGAGCGCCGTGTGGCCGAAGAAGCTCGCTTGGCTGAAGAGGCGCGGCTCGCTGAAGAGGCGCGGCTCGCTGAAGAGGCGCGGCTCGAAGAAGAGCGCCGTGTGGCCGAAGAAGCGCGCTTGGCTGAAGAGGCGCGGCTCGAAGAAGAGCGCCGTGTGGCGGAAGAAGCGCGCTTGGCTGAAGAGGCGCGGCTTGAGGCAGAACGCCTTGCCGAAGAAGCGCGCTTGGCTGAAGAGGCGCGGCTCGAAGAAGAGCGCCGTGTGGCGGAAGAAGCGCGCTTGGCTGAAGAGGCGCGGCTTGAGGCAGAACGCCTTGCCGAAGAAGCGCGCTTGGCTGAAGAGGCGCGGCTCGAAGAAGAGCGCCGTGTGGCGGAAGAAGCGCGCTTGGCTGAAGAGGCGCGGCTTGAGGCAGAACGCCTTGCCGAAGAAGCGCGCTTGGCTGAAGAGGCGCGGCTCGAAGAAGAGCGCCGTGTGGCGGAAGAAGCGCGCTTGGCTGAAGAGGCGCGGCTTGAGGCAGAACGCCTTGCCGAAGAAGCGCGCTTGGCTGAAGAGGCGCGGCTCGAAGAAGAACGCCGCCTCGCTGAAGAGGCTCGGGTCGCGGAGGAGGCTCGTCTCGCCGAAGAGGCTCGACTCGAAGAAGAGCGTCGCTTGGATGAAGAGGCTCGACTCGAAGAAGAGCGTCGCTTGGCTGAAGAGGCTCGACTCGAAGAAGAGCGTCGTCTGGCGGAAGAGGCTCGCGTAGCCGAAGAAGAGCGTCGCTTGGCTGAAGAGGCCCGCCTCGCTGAAGAGGCCCGCCTCGCTGAAGAGGCTCGACTCGAAGAAGAGCGTCGTCTGGCGGAAGAGGCTCGCGTAGCTGAAGAAGAGCGTTTCGCCGAAGAAGCGCGCCTCGAAGAAGAGCGTCGCCTCGCGGAAGAGGCTCGACTTGCGGAGGAGGCTCGCCTCGAAGAAGAGCGTCGCCTCGCGGAAGAGGTTCGACTTGCGGAGGAGGCTCGCCTCGAAGAAGAGCGTCGCCTCGCGGAAGAGGCTCGCCTCGAAGAAGAGCGTCGCCTCGCGGAAGAGGCTCGTCTCGAAGAAGAGCGTCGCCTCGCGGAAGAGGCTCGTCTCGAAGAAGAGCGTCGCCTCGCGGAAGAAGCCCGCCTCGCGGAAGAAGCCCGCCTCGCGGAAGAAGCGCGCTTCGAAGAGGAGGCCCGTCTCGCCGAAGAGACGCAGCGTGCGGAGGCCGCTCGGATCGAGGCAGAGCGCCTCGCGGAAGAGGCGGAGCGTCTTGCTGCGGAGGCCCGTCTCGCGGAAGAAGCTCGGCTTGAGGCGGAACGTCTGGCCGAAGAAGCCCGCCTCATCGAGGAGCGCCGTCTCGCGGAGTCCGCCCGGCTGGCGAGAGAAGCCCGCCGTGCGGAGGAGATCTGGGCCGCGGAGGAGGCCCGTCTCGCCGAGGTCGCGCGCGTCGAAGCAGCGGGCCGCGAGGCCGAAGACGCCCGCCTGGAAGGCGAACGCCGCCTCGCCGATGCCGTCCGTCGCGACAAGGAAGCGCGCGCCGCCGAACAGACCCGTCAGTCAGACGAAGCCAGTCTCGCCGAAGCGCCCACGCAGTCCGCCTCCATCCCCGAACTCGCGGCCGAGGACGTCGAGGCCCTCACGCTCGATGTGGGCGACATCCTGCTCACCGAGCTTCCCGCTCAGCCTTCCGAGGCGGACTCCGTCCCGAACGCTGGTGCATCCGACCTGGACCTGGCCGCTCTGGCAGAAAGCGCGGACGCCCTGCGCGCCGCCCGGCAGAAGGCCCAGGCCGAGCTCCTCCACGACATGGAGGAAGCCCTGCGCCGCTCGAAGTCCCAGCCGCTTGAGCCATGGCTCGCGGACGAGCCCCCCCAGCCCACGCCGCCCACGCGGACACAGGACCGCGTCCCCGTCCAGGACGAGCAGTGGCACACCGAATCCATCTCCCTCAGCGCCGCGTCCGACACCGAGTCGGAGCTCCCGCTGCTGGAAGTCGAACCCGAGCCCGAACTCTGGGCCGTCGCCGAGCCCCTGCCCGCGCCAGCGACACGCCCCTCCGCGGGCGACCCTCCGGTCCTCACGCCTGTCGCGGAAGACGAAGCGGACATCCTGCTGGAGGCGACCCCCGACGAAGAGGACGATGCCAGCTGGGCCACCCAACCGCCCGCGCCCGCGCCGCGCCCGGCCGCGCCCAAGACAGGTGACGAGGACCTCTGGCGCATCGTCGCCTTCGACAAGGACGAGGGTGCCGACAACCTGACGGCGTCCTTCGAGGCCGCGCTCCTCCAGGTTGATACGCACCTGGAGTCGCTCGTCCGCTCGGATGTCAATCAGGCGAACGTCGATTTCGACGAGCCCCCTGTCGAGGCCATTGTCGAAGCGACCATCGAACCGGTAGCACCGGATTCATCGGGGGCCTTCCCCGGTGACAACTCATGGCCAACTGGCCAGACTGACTGGGACGAGCCGTCCGGAGACCTGGACGACTGGGACTTTGACGAGGACGACGTGGCGGCAGATCCCTCCAATCCCGACGAGGCAGCGAAGCTCCGGCGGCAGCGTCTCTTGCGCCGCGCCATGGAGAACATGGGTGTCCTCGGTGGGCGCCCGCCCGCCGCACCGGGCGCCGCGCCCGCGCCCACGAGCGAACCCGCCGCCCCGGTACCCGCGGCCTCCGAGCCTCCCAAGCCCGACGAGGCCCGCCTGGCCCAGCAGCTCGAGCAGCGCTTCGCGGACATCCAGGCCAGGCGAGACCACTTCTACGTGCTCGGCGTTCCCCAGGACGCCACGCGCGACCAGGTGAAGACCGCCTTCCTCAACCTGGCCAAGATCTTCCATCCGGACCGCCTGCCGCCGTCGCTGCCGCACATGGCGTCGAAGATCACCGCCGTGTTCGAGGCCATCCGCGAGGCCTACGAGGTCCTCTACGACGACACGCGGCGCAAGACGTACCAGCAGAACCTCCAGGCCCAGCAGGCCCTGCCCAAGCAGCCCGCGTCCGCGCCGACCGCTCCGGTCCTCCGCCCGCAGGGCCGCGCCGACAGCAGCGCCGACGACCTCTACAAGATGGGCGAGGTCTTCTTCCGCAAGCGTGACTTCACGACGGCCTCCGACCACTACGAGCGCGCCCATGCGCTGGAGCCCAAGCCCCAGTACCTGGCCGCGCGGGCCTGGGCCATCTACATGGATCCGGCGCGCAAGGCGGACATGGCCAAGGCCAAGCAGATGATGGCGGACGTGGTGCGCGCCGACCCGAATTGTGATCGGGCGCACTACCAGCTCGGCGTCATCGCCCGGGTCGAAGGCGACATGGACCGCGCGGAGCGCTGCTTCCGCGAGGCCGTGCGCGCCAACCCCAAGCACCTGGAGGCCAACCAGGAACTGCGGCTCATCGACATGCGCAAGAAGAACCCTCCGAAGAAGGGAGGCTTTTTCCGCTGACGCGGCAGGCCTCACACGGGGTACGGGTGCTTCAGCCCGGCCCGATTTGACTCTCCCCCGCACCTGTCTCGCGCCGCCTGTCCAGCAGGAGGCCAGGCAGGTTCCCCACCGGCCCCAGCCATTGACACGCCTGGAAAGCGGGCAGGATGCTCCCGCGTCAGGCTCCCTGGGCCGTCTGCAGTGACGAAAGGCATGGAACGTGGCCAAGCAGCACCTGCTCCTGGTCGATGGTGACGCGAAGAGCCTCCGGGTCATGGAGGTCAGCCTGAAGAAGGCTGGCTTCTCCGTGACGACGGCCATTCACGGCAAGGATGCGCTCGAGAAGGTCCAGATCAGCCCTCCGGACCTCGTGCTCGCGGACACGAAGATGCCGGAGATGGACGGCTTCGAGCTGTGCAAGACGCTCAAGTCCGACGAGCGCTTCAAGTTCATCCCGTTCGTCTTCCTGACGAGTCAGAAGTCGGTCGAGTTCAAGGTGCGCGGCCTGGAGCTTGGCGGTGACGACTACCTGACCAAGCCGATCTACATCAAAGAGATCGTCACCCGCGTGAAGATGATTCTCCAGAAGGCGGAGAAGGAGCGGATCGAGAAGCGGGAGACGACGAAGGGTGGTTTCGCCGGCAGCCTCGCCGACATGGGCGTGGTGGACCTGGTGCAGACGTTCGAGATTGGCCGCAAGACAGGCCTCATCAACATCCAGGGCGAGCGCACCGGCACCGTCTACTTCAAGGACGGACGCGTCATCGACGCGGAGCTGGGACGGCTCAAGGGCGAGAACGCCTTCTACCGGATGCTGAACACCTTCGAGGGCCAGTTCGAGGTGCAGTTCAGCGCGCTGGACCGTCCGGAGCGCATCGAGATCTCCACGCAGGGCCTGCTGATGGAGGGCATGCGCCGCCTCGACGAGTGGGGCCGCATGCTCGAGCAGCTGCCGCCGCTCGAGACGGTGTTCGAGATCGACTACCACCAGCTCGCCGACCGCCTGTCGGAGATTCCGGACGAGGTGAACGGCCTGCTGCGGCTCTTCGACGGCAAGCGCGCGTTGAGCCGCGTGGTGGAGGACTCGGACTTCGAGGACCTGGCCGCGCTGGGCATCATCAGCAAGCTGTACTTCGAGGGCCTCATCCGCGAGCTGGGCAACGCGCCGCAGGAGCCGGTGCAGAGCAGCAAGCCTGGCATCGAGCAGTGGCTCAACACGGCGCCGCCCGCCAGCGCGACCGTGGAGCCCGCGCCTCCCACGCCGGAGAGCCCGCCGCAGCCCGTTCCCGAAGCCGCGGTGCCCGAAGCCGCCCCCGAGCCCGTGGCCGCCGCGCCGGAGCCTTCGCCGCGGTCCATGCCGCAGAGCGTGCTCGCGCCTCCCGCGGGCGTGGACGACGAGCCGGCCGCGTCGCAGGCGCCCGCCACGCCTGCGCAGCCCGCCAACGTGGTCGTCTTCCTCGCGCGGCCCAAGCGTTCGGACACGCCCGAGTACACGCCTGAAGTTCCGGTGACCGAGCCGGTTCCGGAGGTCCCCGCGCAGGAGGGCTCGGCGTTCCTGGTCGAGCCGCCGCCGGCACATCGCGCCGTGGAGCACGCGCGTCGCAGCTTGCTGCTGGACTGGAGCCGGGTGGACACCGAGGGCATCAGCGCGCCCACCACGTGGGGGCCGGGCTCTGGCTGGTCGCACACGCCGCGGGGCCAGGGCGCCGCCGCCGCCTCCTTCGCCGCGAGCGCGCCCGCCGTCGAGCCCGCGCCGCGTGCGCCCATCTTCGGTGGCGCGGCCGTGGCACCCAATCCGTTTCCGCCCGTGCCTCCGCCGACACCGGCACCGCCGTCATCCGAGGTGACGCTGGTGAGTGGCAGCGGCTACGTGACGCCGCCCAACCCCTCGGTGCAGGACGACGCGGAGCTCGTGGCCGAAGAGGTCCCCGCCACGCCCCAGCTCGCGCTGCCGCCCTATCCGGGCCACGGCGTGCCCGAGCTGCCCGCCGAGCCGCCCACGCCCAGCGCGCCGCTGGCCAGCACGGTCGACCCGGTTCTCGCATCCCCGGTGTCGGCCCCGCCTGCCGTGGAGGCGCCGCCCTCCGAGCCCGCCACCGCCGCGCCCGTGACGCCCGCGGACGCCGACCCGGCTGCCTCCTCGAAGCCCGCGGACGCCGCCCCGGCTGCGCCCGCGAAGCCCTCTTTTTCCGTTCAGTCGGCCGAAAGGAAGCCGGCGGCGGCCACGCACGGCAGTGACGCAGCCGTGGCCAGCGCGGGCCGTCCCAAGCGCACCGGGCTCATCATCGGCGCGGCGGTGGTCCTCATCGGCGCGGTCGCGGCCGTCGTAGCGGGGACGGGCAGCGGTCCGTCGCAGGCGCCTCCGTCGAAGCCTCCCGTGGTGGAGACGCAGGCGCCCTCGAACGGCGACGCCCAGCAGACGCCGCCCCCGGAGAAGGCGCCACCGCCCGAGGACGCCACGGCCAAGGCCCCCGAGGCTCCGCCCGAACCGCCCGCCGTCACGCCGGATGCGGGCGCGGCCATCGCCGAGGCGCCGAAGCCGCCCGAGCCCGCCACTCCGCCGGCGCCCGCCGTGGACCCGGAGGTGGAGTTCGCCACGCTGGTGAAGCAGGCGAGGGCGGCCGTCGTCGGCCAGCGGCACCGGTCGGCGGCGGGGAGCTACCGCAAGGCGCTGGCGCTCAAGCCGACGGCCACGGAGGCGAAGGCGGGCCTGGGCATCGCGCTGGTGAACGGCTTCACCACGGACGGTGCCTACCGCGAGGCAGCCAAGCTGCTGCAGGAGGTCGTCAAGGAAGAGGCCTCCAACGCCCGTGCCTGGCTGTCGCTGGGCATGGCGCTACAGTTCACCGGCAAGAATTCCCAGGCGGCCGACGCCTACAAGCAGTACTTGTTGCTGGAACCGACGGGGGCTTCCGCCGAAGAGGTCCGCACGTTGCTCAGGGGGCTGGGCAACTGAGCGGAGGCGGCCCCACTTCCTTTATTGGCCCCTTGAGAAGTGAGCCGCCTTGCTCGTCCTAGGACTGGAAACCTCGTGTGATGAGACCGCCGCCGCCGTCGTGGAGGACGGCCGCCGCGCGCTGTCGGATGTCGTCTCCACGCAGGTGGACATCCACCGGCGGTGGGGCGGGGTGGTGCCGGAGCTGGCCAGCCGCAACCACATCGTCCAGGTGCTGCCCGTCGTCCACGAAGCGCTGACTCGGGCGAACAAGACGCTCGACGACGTGGACCTCATCGCCGTCACGTCCGGCCCCGGCCTCATCGGCGCGCTGCTGGTGGGCGTGCAGGTGGCCAAGGGCCTGAGCCTTGCGACGGGCAAGCCCTTCGTGGGCGCCAACCACCTGGAGGGCCACCTGCTGGCCATCCGGCTGCTGGAGGTGGCGCCGGAGCCGCCGTTCCTCGGGCTCGTCGTCTCCGGTGGGCACACCAGCCTCTACGAAGTGCAGGCCTACGGGCAGTACCGGCTGGTGGGCAGCACGCGCGACGACGCGGCCGGCGAGGCGTACGACAAGACCGCGCGCATCCTGGGGCTGCCGTATCCGGGCGGGCAGCCCATCGACCAGCTGGCGCAGCAGGGGAGCCCGGACGCCATCCGCTTCCCGCGCGCGCTGCCGGGCGACAACTTCGACGTGTCCTTCTCCGGCCTGAAGACGGCGGTGCTGCACCACGTGCAGAAGCACGGCGTGCCGCAGGGCCAGGCGCTGGCGGACCTGTGCGCGTCCTTCCAGGAGGCCGTGGCGGACGTGCTGTCGAAGAAGCTGGTGGCCGCCGCGCGCCGGCTGGGCCACCAGCAGCTGGTGCTGTGCGGTGGTGTGGCGGCGAACTCGCGGCTGCGGGCGCTCTGTCAGTCGCGGGCCGAGGAGCGGGGGCTGAGCATGTTCCTGCCTCCGGTGCGTCTGTGCACGGACAATGGCGCCATGATCGCGGTGGCGGGGTATGAGGCGTACCGCCGCGGCCTGCGCGGAGATTTCCGCCTCGCCGCCGACCCGGCCTGGCGCATGTAGAGGGGAGCAGACGGGTGGAATCGCCAAGAGACATCCTCAAGCGGCATGGCCTGCGCGCCAAGTACAGCTGGGGACAGAACTTCCTCGGAGACGAGGACGCGCTGGAGGCCATCGCCGACGCGCTGAACCTGCGCGCGGATGAGCCGGTGGTGGAGCTGGGCCCGGGCCTGGGCCACCTCACGCGCTTCCTGGCCGCCACCGGGGCCCGCGTCACCGCCGTGGAGCGGGACCGGGACATGGTGATGGTGCTGGAGAAGGAGGCCATCCCCGGCGTGCGCGTGGTGTCCGGCAACGCGGCCACGGTGGACTTCGCCCAGGTGGCCAATGCGCCTGACGTCGCGGTGGCGGGCAACCTCCCGTACCACCTCACCAGCCCCATTCTCTTCCGCGTGCTGGAGCAGCGGGCCCACGTCTCGCGCGCCGTCTTCACGCTCCAGAAGGAAGTCGTGGTGCGGCTCGCCGCGGAGCCCGGCAACCGTGACTATGGCCTGCTGACGGTGCTGCTAGGCATGCACTACGACGCGGACAACGTCCTCACGCTGGAGGCCTGGCGCTTCCATCCGCCGCCGAAGGTGGACTCCGCGGTGCTGCGGCTCACCCGCCGCAAGTCGCCGCGCGCCCCCATCATCGACGAGGCCCGCTTCACCCGCGTGGTGAAGGCGTCCTTCGCGCACCGGCGCAAGACGCTCATCAACTCCATCAAGTCGGACCCGACGCTGGGGACGGCGGAGACGCTCCTCGCCGCCCTGGAATCCGCGGGGGTGGAGCCGCAGCGCCGCGCGGAGACGCTGGCGCCCGAGGAGTTCGCCGCCATCGAGCGCGCGCTCGGCCCCGTGAAGGCGGCCCCGCCCACGCCCGCGGAGTAGGGCGCCGCTAGCGTCCGCGCATGCCCAGCGCCTGGAGCAGGCCGCCTTGCTGCTCCAGGTAGGCGAAGAACTCCGCTTCGGGGATGCGCATCCGGGCGAGCACGCCGCGGAGGATGTCCTCCACGGTGCCGTCCTGCCGGCGCTTCAGCTCCATGGCCGTCTTGAGCAGCACCACGCCGTAGAGCGGATCCGGCTCCACGGGAGGTGTGGGCGCTCGCTGGGTGGGCGTGCTCTGGCGGGCCTCTTCCAGCCGCACCACTGTCTTCGCCCTGTGTCTGCCGCTCATGTCCGGAGACCACCCCGCGCACACGCCATGAAGTCGCGCGGACCGTAGGGGATGCGTCCCGGAGCGTCAAGGGAGGCAGGCCCCTCGTGGAAAATTGCCGGATTCCAGCGGCCGTGTTGTGTTATCCGCCCGCGCGCGCGGTCTCAACGCGCATTCTGCGGGCGGGAGGCCTCGGGCGGATGGACTACCGGTATATCGTGGTGGAAGGGCCCATTGGCGTGGGCAAGACGAGCCTCTCCAACATCCTGGCGGAGCGTCTGGCGGGACGGCGCATCCTCGAAGTCGTGGAGGAGAACCCCTTCCTCTCCAGCTTCTACACGGACCGGCAGAAGTTCGCGTTCCAGACGCAGGTCTTCTTCCTCCTGTCGCGCTTCCGGCAGCAGCAGGAGCTGTTCCAGCAGGACCTCTTCAGCTCGATGACGGTCAGCGACTACCTGTTCGCCAAGGACCGCATCTTCGCGCACCTCAACCTGGACGCGCACGAGCTGGCGCTGTACGAGCGCGTCTTCGAGGCGCTCGGGCCCCGCGTGGCCAAGCCGGACCTGGTCATCTACCTCCAGGCCCGCCTGGACGTGCTCCTGCACCGCATCAAGAAGCGCGGCCGGGAGTTCGAGCGCAAGTTCGACCCCACGTACCTGGAGGGGCTCGTCCACTCCTACAACAACTTCTTCTTCCACTACACGGACACGCCGCTCCTCGTCGTGGACACCTCGGATATCGACTTCGTGAATGTCGAAGCAGACAGGGAAGACCTGCTTGCCACCATCCGGAAGGCGAAGCCGGGCACGCAGCATTACGTTCCGAAGGCTTCCCGCCGGGGCTGAAAGTCAGGCTCCTGGTGGGACGGCCGCCTTCAATGCCCCACGGCAGGCGCGGGGGCGTTAGAGTGCGGTGGCGGGCCCAGGGCTCCCGGCGATCCCCGTGGGGACGGCGAGGCGCGAATGGGCCCGTCAGGCCGTTCAACCCGTAGCCATAGGAGGTGAACCGTGAAGGACAAGGTCACCATCCACACGCTGAAGCGCTTCAAGCAGATCGGTCAGAAGATCTGCATGGTCACCGCCTACGACGCGACGTTCGCCCACATCCTGGAGGAAGCAGGTGCGGACGTGCTGCTGGTGGGTGACTCGCTGGGCATGGTCATCCAGGGGCATGACTCCACGCTGCCGGTGACGATGGACCAGATGGTCTACCACACGGCCGCGGTCACCCGTGGCGCGCGCCGGGCGCACGTCGTGGCCGACCTGCCCTTCATGAGCTACCAGGTGTCGACGCAGGAGGCGGTCCGCAACGCGGGCCGCCTGGTGGCGGAAGGCGGCGCGGGCAGCATCAAGCTGGAGGGCGGCGCCGAGTTCGCGGACACGGTGCGGGCCATCGTCCGCGCGAGCATCCCCGTCATGGGACACCTGGGGCTGACGCCGCAGTCCGTCCACAAGATGGGCGGCTATGTCGTCCAGGGCCGTGGCGAGGACCAGGCGCGGCAGATTCTGGACGATGCGCTGGCGCTGGAGCAGGCCGGGGCCTACGCGCTGGTGCTGGAAGGCGTGCCCATGGACCTGGCGCGCACCGTGACGCAGAGCCTGTCCATCCCCACCATCGGCATCGGCGCCGGCGTGGACTGTGATGGCCAGGTGCTCGTCTGCTACGACCTGCTGGGCATGAACCCGGACTTCAAGCCGAAGTTCGTGAAGCGCTTCGCCGACCTCCACGGCTCGATTACAGAGGCCGCGGGCGCCTACTTCGCCGAGGTCCGCAAGGGCGCGTTCCCGGACGAGGAGCACTCCTTCAAGGCGAACAAGAACATCCGGCTGGCGGCGGGGGCTCCGGCTCCGGCGGCCCGGGTGGAGCCATCCGCGCCCGCCGAGGGTGGCGAGAAGCTGGGCCCCGTCTACGGGAGACCCGCCTAGTCATGGCTCCCGCCGTCCTGAAAACCGTTGCGGACGTGAAGGACTGGACGGCGGGGCTGCGCCGGGAAGGGCGCCGGCTCGCGCTGGTGCCCACCATGGGCTTCCTGCATGAAGGACACCTCTCGCTCATTCGCGAGGGGCTGCGCCGCGCGGACGTGGTGGCCGTGTCCATCTTCGTGAACCCCACGCAGTTCGGGCCGCGGGAGGACTTGTCCCGCTACCCCCGGGACTTCGAGGGTGACGTCGCCAAGTGCATCCGCGCGGGCGCGCAGGTCATCTTCGCGCCCGCGGGCCCGGAGGTGATGTACCCCCAGGGCTATCAGACGTTCGTGGAGGTGACGGACGTCAGCCAGGGCCTGTGCGGGGCCCGGCGTCCGGGGCACTTCCGCGGCGTGGCCACCGTCGTCACCAAGCTGCTGGCGCTGTTCCGCCCGGAGGTGGCGCTCTTCGGGGAGAAGGACTACCAGCAGCTCCAGGTCATCCGGGCCCTCAACCAGGACTTGCACCTGGGCGCGGACATCGTCGGCATGCCAACGGTGCGCGAGCCGGACGGCCTGGCGATGAGCAGCCGGAATGCCTACTTGTCCCCCGAGGAGCGGCAGCGGGCGCTGGCCCTGTCCCGGGGGCTCAAGGCCGCCCAGGCGCTGGTGCGCGAGGGCACGCGGGAGTCGGGGCCCCTGGTGGCGGCCGTCCGGCGCGAATTGGAAGCGGCGGGGCTCCGGGAAGACTACGTGGAACTGGTGGATGCGGAGCGGCTGACGCCCCTGGTCGCGGTGGCGCCCGGGCAGCCTGCCCGGTTGCTCGTCGCGGCTTTCAGTGGCACGACGCGCCTCATCGACAACATGCAGTTGGGTGGTGAGGAGAACGCGGGGCGCGTATGACATCCGGAGGGAAGTCAAAGGGAGTGGGCAGCGAGCCCGGCGTGAGAGTCATCGCGGAAAACCGTCGTGCGCGGTTCGACTACACGGTCGACGAAAAGCTGGAGGCCGGGCTGTCGCTCACGGGAAGCGAGGTGAAGTCACTGCGAGACGGAATCGCCAATCTGTCGGACGCCTACGCGCTCCCCAAGGGGGACGAGCTCTTCCTGCTCAACGCGAACATCGGCTCCTACAAGGCGGCGAGCTTCTTCGACCACCTTCCCACTCGGGGCCGCAAGTTGTTGATGCACCGAGGAGAAATCGACCGTTGGACGGCGAAGGTGCGTGAGCGGGGGTATTCCATCATCCCGCTTGTGCTGTACTTCAGGAAGGGCCGTGCCAAGGTGGAGCTGGGGCTCTGCCGGGGCAAGACGCACGAGGACCGGCGCCACGACATCAAGGAGCGGGAGACGAAGCGGGAGATGGACCGGGCGATGCGCCGACGTTGAGAGGGGCGCCCGAAGTTCTTTCGCCGTACATCGATGGACGACAAGAAGGTTCCCGACAAGAAAGAGCGGCTGCTGGCCGCGCTCGACCAGGGCATGGTGATGATTCACCTGGACGCGCGTCGTCCGGGCGTGCTCGTCCCAGCCTCCGTCAAGACGGAGGCGCACCTGCGCCTGAATCTCTCCTACAGGTTCGACCCACCGGACCTGACGGTGGGTGAGTGGGGCGTTCGCTCCACGCTGAGCTTCTCTGGCTCGCGCTTCACCATCGCGGTGCCGTGGTCGGCGTTGTTTGCCATCGCCAGCCACGTGACGAAGGAGTTCTGGATGTACCCGGAGGACATGCCGCCGGAGCTGCTCCAGCAGACGGCCGCGTCACGTCCGGCGCAGCCCCTGCCCGTGGCCCCCATGCCGGTGGCCGCGGAGCGTCCGCGCACCTTCCTCCGGGAAGTGCAGGGCGAGCGGCGCGATGAGCCTCCCGCCGACGTTCCACCCTCGGATGGACCGCCGGACGAGCCACCGCCACCGCGGCGCGGCCATCTGCGCCTGGTGAAGTGAGGCGCGCTCAGCGCCTCAGCTTCGCCTGGATGTGAGCGGCCTCGCCGCCGGAGAACGTCCCCTTCCACGTGCGGTGGCCTTTGCGCCGGACCTGGATGGGGACGCGTCCCGCCGGATAGCGGTTCTCGAGCAGCAGCGGCGTCGTTCCCAACTCCGCGTCCCGGACCCAGACGGTGGCGCCAGGCGGGTCGCTGTCGACGCGCAGCATCGGGGCCGACAGGCGAAGCCCCGTCGCTGACATCACCCGGATGAGCAGGGTGGAGCGCTGGGGCCACAGCCAGATGCCGGTGCCCACCAGCAGCGCGACGAGCAGCAGCCCCAGTGCCCGTTTCAGGCGCGAGCGTCGGAGGAGGGCGGCCTCGTCGGGCCAGTCGCTCTCAGGCGAGGGCGGGCGCTCCGCCAGCTCCAGTGCGTCCGCGTCGGTGTGGAGCACGCTCTTCGCGCCCGGCGTGACGTGTGTCTGGGGGACGCTCTCCGCGAGCGTCTGCTGCGCGGTGAGCTCGAGGCCCGCGGACGGAGCGAAGGCGCCTGGAGCGGTGGGCGTGCGAGGTGTTGTCGCCGCGCCAGTCGCGGCATCAGGCCACATCGCGCAGTGTGAGCACCGTGCATGGGCCGAGGAGAGCACGTGGCTGCATCGTGGGCAGCGATGCACCAGCCGCCCACTGACGCTGAGCGCCGCGCCGCCCGGCATGGAGAGCGGCGCTTCTTCCATCGCAGCGGCCTCGGCCGGCGACGGCGCAGGCACGGCCATCGCCAACGAGCCCGCGTCAGCCGGTGTCCGCGTCACAGGGCGCTCGGAGGACCCTGCCTGTTCACTCAGGGGCGGCGGCAAGCCCAGCCCGCGAAGGAACGCGGCCAGCGCCTGAGACGTCGCGGGCTCGCCGGCCTGTGCCAGCCACCGGGCGAAGCCTTCCGCCAGTGACTCTGGCGAATGGAAGCGCTCCTGGGGCGCACGCGCCAGCATGCGCATGACGGCGCCCGCCAGTGGCGCGGGGACACCTGGCGGTGGCTCCACCGGCCGCGTCAGGATGGCATGGGCCACCGCGCTCGCGTCCTTCTCGGTGTGGAACGGATGCCGCCCCGTGAGCAGCTCATGGAGCACGATGCCCAGGGAGAACTGGTCGCTGGCGGCGGTGGCGGGCGCGCCTTGCAGCACCTCGGGCGCGGTGTAGGCCTCCTTCCCTCGGAAGACACCGGGCGCGGTGTGGGCCGGGCCGGCCATCCGCGCGATGCCGAAGTCCGTCAGCTTCACCTCGCCCTCGCGCGACACCAGGATGTTGGAGGGTGACACGTCGCGGTGGGCCACCATCACCGGCTGCCCGTCATGCACCTTCCGGTAGGCATGGCCGAGCCCCGCCAGGGCCTGATGGACGATGAAGGCGGCCAGGTTCGGAGGGAAGCGCACGCCCCGGCGCGCGGCCGTGCGCAGCAGCACGCCCAAATCCCATCCGTCCACCAACTCCATCACCAGGAAGAGCCCTTCGGGGCCCTGGCCCACGTCGTAGACGGTGGCGATGTTCTGGTGCTGCAGCAGCGTGGCCAGCCGGGCCTCGGCCAGGAACATGCGCGCGATTTCCGGCTCGCGCGCCAGGTGGGGCAGCACCCGCTTGATGGCCACCGGCCGCTCGAAGCCCTCCGCGCCGAGCGCGACGCCGAGGAAGAGCTCCGCCATGCCTCCAGAGGCCAGCGGACGGACCAGCCGGTAGCGTTCGTTCACGAGGCGCTCAGGCGGCGGGCTGGGTGACGTCGCGCAGCAGTTGCCAGGGGTAGATGCCGGTGGTGTGGCCGTCGCTGAAGCTGAAGGCCAGCGCGTAGTTGCCCACGGGCTGCACCTGCTTGATGCGCAGGTCGGCGGGGACCTTTGACGGGTCCAGCGTCCGCTTGTTCGTCCATTCGTCCACGCACGCGGCGCAAGGGCACTGCTGGCGCAGCACCTGCGCCGCGGCGCCCGTCTTCACCCCGTCGTCCCACGTCAGGTCCAGGCGCGCGCCATCCGAGGACAGCTGTGCGTCCGTCGCGGTGACGGCTTGGGGGGCGGGCTTGATGCGGTCCCAGAAGCTCAACGTTCCACCTTCCAGAGTCTCAACAGTCTTGGCCCTCCCTACCATCCTTCGGCTGTCAGGAGGCGAGCTTCACGGGCAGCCGGTGACCTTCCAGCCGCACGCCCTGCTGCGCCAGCACCTGCTTCAGGGCCTGGACGACCTTCGGGTCCAGCTGGGCGCCGCAGAGGTTGTCGAGGATTTCCATGGCCTTCTCCAGCGGCATGGCCTTCTGGTATGGGCGGGTGGAGGTGCAGGCGTCGAAGGTGTCCGCGCACGCGACGATGCGGGCCAGCAGGGGAATGTCCTCGCCCTTGAGCTTGTCCGGATAGCCGGTGCCGTCCCAGCGCTCATGGTGGTGGCGGACGCACGCGCGCACCGCGCCCAGGAAGCTCACGGGCCCGATGATGGCGTCTCCGATGGCGGGGTGCTCGCGCATGATGGCCATCTCCTGGTCCGTCAGCCGCGTCTGCTTGCAGAGGATGGACTCCACGATGCCAATCTTCCCGATGTCATGGAGGATGCCGCCGTACTGCAGTTGCCGCAGCTCGCGCTCGGTGAGCTTCAGCTCCCGGCCAATCTGCACGGAGACGTCGCCCACGCGCTGGCTGTGGCCGCGGGTGTACGCGTCCTTTGAATCGATGGAGTTCGCCAGCGCGACGATGGTCTCCAGGTAGCCCTTCTCCAGGCTCTCGTAGAGGCCGCGGTTCTCCATGTCGTACGCGAGCAACTGCTTGCTCATGTAGTTGAACGTCTGCGCCAGCTCGCCCAGCTCGTTCTTCTGCTTGATGTCCACCTCGACGCCGAACTTGCCGTGCGCCAGCTCCAGCGCGCCGCTGATGAAGCCCTTGAGCGGCCGGGTGAGGTTCCGCGAGAAGAGCGCCGCCAGCACCACCGCCACCAGGATGGCCGCCCCCAGGCCCAGGAGGATGCGCTGCTCCATGGTGTCCACCTGGCGGTAGGCGTGCTCCACGGGTTGCTCGGAGACGATGGCCCAACCCGTCTCGGGCAGCACCGTGTACGCGGCCACCACCGCGTCCCGGCCCTCGCCGAAGTTGCCGACGTGGAACAGCTCCATGTCCGACTTGCCCACCAACTGCTTCAGCAGGTGCGCCACCGGGCCGCGCCGCGCCACGTCCTCGCCCAGGCCGGCGACGCCACCACCACCCGCCACGAGGTGCCCGTGCCGGTCCGCCAGATAGGCGAAGCCGGTACTGCCCACGCGCTCCTGCTCCAGCATCTTCCGCAGGTCGGCCAGGGACAGGTCCGCCGCGATGTACCCGCGGACAGGCTCGCCCACGGGGAACGCCAACGTCAGCACCGGCTCGCTGCCCTGCGGGTCCTCCACCACGTCCGCGTAGCGCACGCCCTCGAGGTTCTCGAGCAGCGCGCGCGCGCGTCCCTCATGGCCGGCCAGCGCGGTGGGCGGGACATCGTGCTTGGAGAAGGCCTGGAGTCCCGGGAGCCGCTGGCGGTCGGCGTCGAACACGGTGAGCGCCAGCACGTCGCGCCGTTGGTTGAGCACCGAGGCCAGGTGCGTCTGCTGCGCTTCCAGGGGCAGGCCGAAGAAGCCGGGCACGCGGGCCAGGCCCAGCACCGCGTCGGTGGGCTCGCCCAGGAAGATTTCGGCCTTGAGGCGCAGCTGCTTCACGCGCTCCTGCGCCAGTTCCTGGGCGTCGCGTACCAGGAGCTCCCGGGTATGGGAGACGGAGAGCCACCCCACCATCAGCGTGGGGACGACGCCCACCACCAGCATCAACAGGAGGATGGCTTTGAACAGGCGCACGGGGTGGCTCCTCCAGGGGTTACTGCCACTGGCCCTTCTTCACTTCGAGCTTGAGGCGCTCGGGCACCAGCTCGAAGTGCCTGGGCGTGCTGGGCTCGGACGGGCCCGCGGGGCCCACCGCGCGCACCGTCCACCGGTAGCTTCCCGCGGGCAGCACTGGCAGCTTCGCCTCCAGGCGGGTGACTGTCTGGGTGAAGGCGGCGCGTTGCTCCTGTGCGCGCGACACCTCGACCTCATAACGTTCCGCGCCTCGCACCGCCTCCCAGGTCAGCTTCACCGGGCCCAGGTGTCCGTCCCGGTCCGGGCGCCGCTTCAGGCGCGCCGCGTCTTCGGGTTGCCCGAGGCTGGGGGCCACCAGCGGCGGAAGGGGCGCGGGGGGCGGGCGGCCCTTCTCCACCCGGATGGACTCGCCCTTGGTGACGGGCTGGGTGACGCCCTCTGCCTCCACGCGCACCGGCGGGCCCTGCTTCACGGTGACGGTGGTGCTGTCGCCGTCGCCCACTTCCACGGAGAACGCGGAGGACTGCGGCGAGCGCTCCGCCGCCACCAGCTTCCCCACGGCATTGGCCTCCGCGGAGGCCTGTCTGTAGCGCGCCTCGCGGAAATGGCCCTCCGCGTCCTTCAGCCGGGCGGAGGCCTCCGGGGGCACGCTCGCGTCCTTTGCGCTGGCCACCAGCGTGCGCGCGGTCTCCAGCGCCTTCTGGGCCAGCACGCGCTCGTGGCCGGGCACCTTCAGCCGGGTCCCCGCCGCCACGTCATCCGACGTCAGTCCGTTGAGGGCGCGCAGCTCCTGCACCGCGCGCGCGTCACCGAGGGTGCGCTGGGCCACCTGGCGCAGGGACTCGTTGGGGCCCACCACCACGGTGCCCGGGGGGGTCGTGCCCAGCCATGTGAGGAGGAGGAGTGCCGCCTTCATTGGAAGACAATCTCCCTTCCCGCCTGGATGGTGGCGGACGGCGTGGTGACGGACAGGGACTGGGCGGCGGGCTTCTCCAGCTCCGCGTCGATGCGGCCCCGCAGCACGGTGAGGTCCGTGCGCTGCTGGCCGGGGCGGGTGCGCGTCTCCGCGATGCTGATGAGCGAGTCCCCACCCAGGTGCACCGTGCTGCCGTTGGCGGCGAAGACGATGTCGGTGCCGGCGCCCGCTTCGGTGCGGACCTTGTCGTTCTCGTAGAGCGGCTGGCCCTCGAGGGCGGGGCTCCACTCGTCAGCCGTGGCGCGCTTGATCTGGACGCCGCCCTTCATGGCTCGCAGGTGCGCGCGGTGCGTGGCCACCGCCGGACGCGTTGCCGCATCGGGCGCGGACGGGCGCTCATCGGCGGTGCAGCCGGCGGCGGGGAGGGCCGAAAGCGCGAGCGCAAGCAGCATGGGAGGCCAGTGTCGTCCGTTCACGAGAGGAGTTCCGGGGGCCCGAAGTCTATCGAAGGTGGACCCGAGGGGGCGGGCCCGGGTACGCACACGCTAGTCCAAACGGCGGTGCTCCAGGCAGGGGAGGTTGCGGCGGATGCGCGCTAGCAGCTCCGGGTCCACCGGCGCCAGCGCCAGCCCTTCGCCCTCGGAGGCCCGCGCCGTCACCAGCCCCCACGGGTCCACCACCAGGGCGTGGCCATGGGTGACGCGGTTGGCTGAGTGCCGTCCCCCCTGAGCGGGCGCCAGCACGTACGCCTGGTTCTCGATGGCGCGGGCCCGCAGGAGCACTTCCCAGTGGTCCTTGCCCGTCATGAGGGTGAAGGCCGCCGGAACCGCCAGCAGCGTGGCGCCTTCGCGGGACAGCCGCCGGTACAGCTCGGGGAAGCGCAGGTCGTAGCAGACGGACAGCCCCAGCCGGCCGACCTCGGTCTCCGCGGAGACGACGTCCGTGCCCGGCGCCACCGCCGCGGACTCCTGATAGGTCGCACCATCTCCCACCTCGACGTCGAAGAGGTGGATTTTCCGGTAGACGGCAAGCCGCTCGCCGCCGGGGCCGAAGAGGACGCTGGTGTTGTAGAGGCGCCCACCCGGCGCGCCCGTCTCCAGCACGCTGCCGGCGAGCAGCGTCACTTTCAGCTCCCGGGCCAGGCTGGCCATCCGGGACAGCGTCGGACCGTCGAGCCCCTCCGCGGCGTCCTGCCGCTCGGGCTCCGGCCCCATCCAGGAGAAATTCTCAGGCAGGCCCACCAGCCGGGCACCCAGCCCGGCGGCGCGCCGGATGAGCCGGGTCGCGGCTTCCAGGTTATGGGCCTTGTCGGCGGTGGACACCATCTGCGCGGCGGCGATGAGCTGCATGGGGGCGTTATAACCCCCGTCGGGTCCCGGAACCCCTGGGAATTCCTCACCCTGCTGGGCGCGTTCCACTGGGAGCAGGAGGGTGCGTCCTTCCTTTACACCCCGACGGGGCGTGTGCTACGGACGCCCCCGACATTTTTCGATGAAGCACTTCGAAAAGTGGGCCGCGTGCCCGCTTTTCGTGTTTTTGGAGACTGGTTTCCCGCTCATGTCGGAGAAGAACCTCAAGCAGACGGTGGAGGAGCGGGCCTTGGCCCTGCTCGAGCCCATTGTCGCGGGTGAAGGCCTGGAGCTCGTGGACCTGGAGTTCCTCCGGGAGCGCGAGGGCTGGGTGCTCCGGTTGTTCATCGACAAGCCGGGTGGCCGCGTAGGGCTGGACGAGTGCTCGCAGGTGTCGCGCGCGGTGGACCCGTCGCTCGACGTGGAGGACTTCATTCCCCACGAGTACAGCCTGGAGGTTTCCAGCCCCGGAGTGGACCGGCCGCTGCGGAAGCCGACGCACTTCGAGCGGGTAAAGGGAGAGAAGGTGAAGGTGAAGACGTTCGGCCCGGTGGGAGAGCCCCCGCGCAAGAACTTCACCGGCACGCTGACCGAGGTGGCAGGCGACGGAATCTCGGTGGAGGTGGAGGGGGCCGGAACCTTCCACATCCTCTTCAAGGACATCGCCAAGGCGAACCTGGAGTTCCAGTTCTAGACGTCGACATACAGGGTGCCCCTCCGCGCGAGGGCGCCCGTGGACCCTTTTAGGAGAAGACCATGCCCACGCAGCAAGCCAACCCGAGTGTCAACCTCAACCTTGTCCTGGACCAGGTCGCCAAGGACAAGGGCATCGACCGGGCTGTGCTGATTGCCACGCTCGAAGACGCGATGAAGACCGCGGCCAAGAAGCACTTTGGCCAGGACCGCGAGCTTGAGGCGAAGTACGACCCGGACAAGGGCGTCGTGGAGCTGTTCCAGGCCATCACTGTGGTCGAGGAGATTGTCGACCCGGTCCAGGCGGTGAATCAGATCTCCCTGGTCGAGGCCCACAAGAAGGGCATGGAAGTGGAGCCGGGCGACGAGCTCGTGTTCCAGATCTTCTACCGGGACGAGGACGCCGCCGAGGCCAAGGCCCAGGACGACCAGTACGGTGACATCCTCCGCCTGAAGACCTTCCGCCGCGGCTTCGGGCGCATCGCCGCGCAGACGGCCAAGCAGGTCATCCTGCAGCGCACGCGCGACGCGGAGCGGGAGAACGTCTTCAACGAGTACCGCGACCGGAAGAACGAAATCGTCACCGGCATCGCCCGCCGGTTCGAGCGCGGCAACATCGTCGTGGACCTGGGCCGCGCCGAGGCCGTGCTGCCGGTGCGCGAGCAGGTCCCGCGTGAGACGTACCGCCCCGGCGACCGCGTCCAGGCCTTCGTGCTGGACGTGCTCCGGGAGTCCAAGGGCCCCCAGATTGTCCTCAGCCGCGCGTCCGTCAACCTGCTCACCAAGCTGTTCGAGATGGAGGTGCCGGAAATCGCCGAAGGCATCGTCGTCATCGAGGCGGCGGCCCGTGAGCCGGGCGGCCGGGCGAAGATCGCCGTGTCCAGCCGGGACTCGGACGTGGACCCGGTGGGTGCCTGCGTCGGCATGAAGGGCAGCCGCGTGCAGGCGGTGGTGCAGGAGCTGCGCGGCGAGAAGATCGACATCGTCCCGTTCGACGAGGACCCGGCCCGCTTCGTGTGCTCGGCGCTGGCCCCGGCGGAGGTCAGCCGCGTCATCATCGACGAGGCCAACCATGCCATGGAGCTCATCGTCCCGGACGACCAGCTCAGCCTGGCCATTGGCCGTCGTGGCCAGAACGTCCGCCTGGCGGCCCAGCTGACCGGCTGGAAGCTGGACATCAACAGCGAGAGCCGGGTGCGGGAGCTGCGCGAGTTCGCGGGCCGCTCGCTCGGCTCGCTGCCCGGCGTCAACGAGATGCTGGTGGAGACGCTCTACGCGCACGGCTTCCGTCAGGCCCGGGACATCGCCGAGGCCAACGCGGAGCTGCTGGCGCAGCTGCCCGGCATCGACCCGGACCGCATCCCCTCCATGCAGGAAGCCGCCCGGACCCGGATGGTCGAGGATCAGGCGGAACTGTCGCGCATGGATTATGAAAGAGAGCAGGCCCGCATCGCGGAGGCGCGGCGGCATCCGGACGAGCTCAGTCAGCCCGAGCGCATGGCGCGCGTGCGGGGCGTCGGTGAGAAGACCATCGAGCAGCTCATCCTCGCCGGGTACCGCTCGGTGGAGGACATCGCCAATGAGAAGGACCTGGCGAAGCTGGGCGACGTTCCGGGCGTGGGTATCAAGAAGGCCCGCCAGCTGAAGAGCGCGGCGGAGAACTACCTGGTGGAGGAAGCCAAGCTGCGCGCGGAGCTGAATGCCGAGCGCGGCGCCATGACGGCGACAATTGAAGGTGGCGCGGAAGCCACCAAGTCGCCGTAAGCTAAGCGAGCAAGGGAGGGGACGTGCGGCGCCCGGCTGGCCGGCCCAGGCCGGAAGTTCAGAACGCGGGGTCAGGTCCGGTCCGGACGTGCGTCGGATGCGGGTTGCGGCGACTCCAGGCGGAACTGACCCGATTCGTGATAGGCCCCGGAGGCGCCATCGAGGTCGACAGGAAGAGGCGGCTGCCAGGACGGGGCGCCTACCTGTGCGGTGCCGGTTGTCTGACGGCAGCGCTGAAGCGGAAGGCGTTTGGTAGGGCCTTTCGCGGAAAGGCGGGCCAGGTTGACCCGTCGCAGCTCGGACAGGCATGGGAGCAGGGGGACGGTGAGCGGAGGGGTGCGGGGAGAGTGGGTGTTAGTCACCACTCGCACACATTTTCGGGTTTGGACTAGGGTGCTGCGCCCCGGAGTCGGCGGAGCAGAAGGCCATCAAGGGCAATATGTCGAAGAAGCGCGTCCACGAAATCGCCAAGGAACTCAAGAGCCACGGGATTGAGCTCGACAACAAGGAGGTCGTCACCGAGCTGTCGAGCCTCGGTTACGACGTCAAGAGCCACTCGTCGTCTCTCGATGACGACCAGGCGACCGCTGCCGTCCAGAAGATTCTGGACAAGCGCAAGCCGAAGCAGGCCACGCCGCCCGTGACGGCGAAGGGCTTCGTCGTGCGCCGCAAGGTGGGTCCGCCCGCCGGTGCGACCGCGGACAGCGGAGCCGAGGCTTCACAGTCCGCCGAAGCCGCCTATGAGCCGCCGACCTCGGCGCAAGAGCCCATGGCGGCTGAGTACGCCGCCGAGGAGCCGGTGCAGGCGTCTCCGCCCGTCGAAGCGCCCCGCGCGCCCGTCGAGGCGCCGAGCGCCCCGGAGCCTCAGCACGTCGAGGCCCCGGTCGCCGCCGCGGAGCCTGCGGCTCCAGCTGCCGTCACGTCTACGCCCCCCACGCAGGTCGCCGAGGCCCCTCAGGCCCCGGTGGAGGCTCCCCGTGCTGCCGTGACG
>NZ_JABXEP010000131.1:0-23617 GCF_013372605.1 Myxococcus sp. AM009 | reverse complement strand
GCGGGGTTGGGGATGGGCTGCGGCGGAGGAAGCACGGGCGAGCTCCCCGGAGACGAGCGCTGTACGGAGGAGCCCACGGGGGACTGCGTCGCGCCCCCCGAGGAGGCCCCTGGTCCGGAGGCGCCTCCGGAAGAGCGGCCGCCCGGCGTGCCACCGCCACCACCGCGGCCGCCACCGCCACCACCGGGGCCAGGCAGCACGCTGTGGCTGCAGCGCGAGGGCACGCCCCAGGACGACCTGGCGCTGGGCGCTGCGGTGGATGCCAGTGGCGACCTCCTCACGCTGTCGCTTCATGACATCGATGACCTGGACAGCCTGCAGCCCACGGATGACCGGGCGAAGCTGGTGCTGACGCGGCGCGCGCCCACGGGCGAGACGCGCTGGCAGAAGGCCTTCGACGTGAGGGCCCCGGAGGCGCCACTGGAGCTGCGCGCGTTCGTCCGGGGCCGCATCGCCGCGGACCCGGCGGGCGGCATCGTCATCGCCGGCACCACGGAGGGCGTCCTGGACCTCCTCGGCCACAAGCTGGGGGACGGCACCTTCGTGGTCCGGATGGACGCGGACGGCAACGTCCTGTGGGCGAACACGCCCGCGGGCACCGGCCTCGCGGTGGCGGACCTGGCGGTGGACGCCCAGGGACGGGCGCTGGCGGCCTTCAACGCGCCGGGTGGCACGGACTTCGGCAACGGCGTCACCGGCGCTGGCGCGGTGGTGGTGACGTACTCGCGTGAAGGCGTGGCCGAAGCCGCCCTGTCCGTGGGCCAGCCCCAGGGGGGCGGGCGCGTGGCGCTCACGGCGCTGGCGGTGGATGGCGCCGGGCGCATGGCGGTGGGCGGCCAGTACGAGGGCACGGTGCGCTTCGGCGGCCAGCAGGTGGGCGCCACCGAGGCCGGCAGCCCCTTTGTCGCGCTCTACCAGGGTGGCGCGCTGACGTGGACCAAGGCCCTGCGGCAGGCACGCGGCACCGTGCGCGATGTGGCGATGGACGGCGAGGGCACCGTGGTGGCCGCGGGCCCCTTCCTGGGCACCGTGGGCTGGGGCGACGCGCAGGTGCCGGGGCATGCGTTCCGGGAGACCCCCTTCGTCGTCTCCGCCAAGGCGGACGGACAGGAGACCTGGGCCAAGGGCCTGGGGGACGGGGTCCAGGTGGACGCGCTCGCGCTGGCGCCCGCTGGGGAGCTGATGGTGGCGGGCTTCACCTACAACCGCATCGAGGACGGCGTGGCGGGCAAGGACGGCATGGGCTCGGCGCAGCCGGTGGCTCTGCGATACGACGCGGCGGGGACGTCGCTTCTCACGACGATGTTCCTGTCGGACCCACCCCTGCCGCGAGGCGAGCTGTATGGCCTGGAAGCCATTTCTTCCATGGGTGTGCTGCCCGACGGGGATGTCTTCCTCTTCGGCCACACGGACCGCGAGACGGACTTCGGCACCGGACGCCAGGGCTCCGCGCGGGGCGATGTCTTCCTGCTGCGACTGAAGCGCTGAGCGGCGACTTCCGGAAATGCCAAGGGCCATGGGTGTCCAGCCCCCATGGCCCCGAAGTGCATGTCCGCGTCAGGGTCTCAGCGGCGCGTGGTGCGCCGGGCCGACGACTTCCGGGCGCCCGCGCGCGTGGTGGTCCGCTTCGTCGCGGCGGCGCGCGTCCCCGTCTTGCGGGCGGTCCGTCCCGCCGTCCCCGTCTTCCGCGTGGTGGCCTTGCGCGCGCCGCGGCCGGTGGCACGGGTCGCGGACTTGCGCGTGGTGGACTTGCGGGTGGCCGTCTTCCCGCGCGCCGCCGCCGTCTTCTTCGCGCGCGGAGCCCCGCGCTTGGTGGTGGCCTTGCGCGCGGACTTCCGCGTGCTGCCCGTGCGTGAAGCGCTCTTGCGCTTCGTGGCGGTGCGGCGCCGCGGCGTGGGCGAAAGGCCCGCCTCCGCCGGGGAGGGAGAGACATCGTCGGTAATCTGCGGATTGACGGACTCGTTCGTCATTCAGTCGGCTCCGGTTGAGGAAGACTGCAGGCGATGCATGAGCAGGGTACGCCCACGCACGCCAGGACGTGTGCGGTGAAGGCACGCAGATGAACGACAGCGGACGAATGACGTGCACCGCGCGCGGGCCTCATGCCCTGGAGGGCATGTCCCGCGACGAGTCCTCGTCAGCTCGCGCCCTTCAGGAAGGCCGCGAGCTTCTCGTACGCGTCCGCGAGCGGAGGGATGGGCGCGCTCTCGTTGGCCTGATGCGCCTGGGACGTCTCACCGGGCCCGAAGTTGATGGCATCCACGCCCCACTCGCCGAAGCGCGCCACGTCCGTCCAGGCCTGCTTGGAGGCCGCGGGCAGTCCGGTGAGCGCCATCAGCTTCTGGAACAGCGGGTTGCCCGCCACCACCGGGCCGCTGGGCGACGCATCGGTGAACTCCACCTCGGCCCGCCCGGCGACGAGCGCGTGCACGTCCGCCTTCGCCTGCTCAATGCTCTTGCCCGGCGCGAAGCGGTAGTTGAGGTTCAGCTCGAAGGCCTCGGGGATGACGTTGCGCGCGCGGCCCCCCTTGGCGAGCGTGGCGTTGATGACCTCGTAGAACGGGAAGCCAGCGACGTCGACCTCCACGCGCTGACGCCCGAGCAGCTCCGCGAGCAGCGGCCCCGCCTTGTGGATGGCGTTCTCCCCCTGCCAGGGCCGCGCGGAGTGCGCGCTGCGGCCGGTGAAGCGCACCGTCACCTGCATGGAGCCGACGCAGCCCACCTGCACCACGCTGTCGGTGGGCTCCATGGCGATGCCGAACCGCACCTTCGCCAGGTCCGGCCGCTTCTCGTACAGCGGGATGAGGCCGCTCTCGGCGTAGGCGCCCTCCTCGCGCTCATAGAAGAGGAAGGCCAGATTCACCGGCAGCGTGTCGCGGCGCAGGTCCTCCGCGAGCGCCATCATCACCGCCAGGCCGCCCTTCATGTCCGAGGCGCCCAGCCCGAAGATGCGCTCACCCTCGATGCGCGCCTCACGGCCCGCGTCGCTGGGGTGCGCGGGCACCGTGTCCAGGTGACCGATGAGGGCCACCGTGGGGCGCGCATCCTCCAGCTTGCCGAGCAGCAGCGTGTGGCCGACCCGGAACACCTCCTCCCGAGGGAAGTGCCGGAGCGCCCAGCGCTCCACATGGTCGGCGATGGGCCCCTCCTGGGTGATGGGGCTGGAGATGCGGCACAGCTCGAGCGTGGTGCGAGCCAGCCGCGTGGCGAGGTCGATGGAAGCCATACGCCTTCCACCATAGCGCCGGGCGTCAGCCGTCCGCGAACGCTTCCTCGAAGTGCGTCACGCCCTCCAGGACGGAGGCGCACAGACACGCCGGCCCCTCCGTCAGCGCCGTGAAGCCATGCGCGCTGCCGTCCGTCTTCTCCAACTCCTCGCCGGGCCAGACCTCGTGCCCGTCGTCCTCGCGGAAGCCACCCTCCAGCACCAGGTTCCACTCGCGGCCGTGGTGCGTGTGCCGGGGGTAGCGCACCCCGGGGTGGAGCCGGAGGATGGCGGCCATCGTCCCTTCGCGCGCGGGCCCCGTCTCCACCGGCATCAGCTCCGAGCCCTCCACCGGTCCGGGCATCCACGCGGCCGGGTCGCTCACGGCGTCCAGCAGCGCCAGCGCCCGCTCGCGAGACAGGTCGAAGAAGGCTGCCACCCGGTCCGCGAAGCGGGCGAGCCGCCCCGGGCCCTCCATCTGGTCCATCAACCGGGACAACACCTCAGGGGGCGGCACCACCAGCGACGCCAGCGCCGCGTGCGTGGACACCAGCCGGTCCGCCGCCTCACGGCACCTCGCGCACTCCGCGAGGTGCTGCTCGACGGCCGCCCGGGCCGGGGCCTCCAGCAGCCCCAGTGCCCATTCGGGCAGGATGTCGTCCAGATGGTGCGCCATCGTCCCGTTCCGTGCCGTCACACGCCTACTACGGCGCGCGAGGGCTGCTGGATTTCAACCATTACACCGCCACCGCGAAGTCGCGCAGCGCGGCGTTGAGGCTGGTCTTCTGGTCGGTGGACTTCGTCCGCTGACCGATGATGAGCGCGCACGGCACCATGTACTTGCCGGCCGGGAACTGCTTCTCACGCATGCCGGGAATCACCACGCTGCGCGCGGGGACGCGGCCCTTGAAGACGCGCTCCTCGGGGCCGGTGACGTCGATGATGGGCGTGGACGCGGTGAGCACCACGTTGGCGCCCAGCACCGCCTCCTCCTCCACCACCACGCCCTCCACGACGATGGAGCGGCTGCCCAGGAAGGCGCCGTCCTCGATGATGACGGGCGAGGCGGAAGGCGGCTCCAGCACCCCGCCCAGCCCCACGCCGCCGGACAGGTGGACGTGCTTGCCCACCTGGGCGCAGCTGCCCACCGTGGCCCACGTGTCCACCATGGTGCCCGCGCCCACGCGCGCGCCGATGTTCACGTAGCCCGGCATCACCACCGCGCCCTTCTCCACGAAGGCGCCGTAGCGCACCGTGCCCGGGGGCACCACGCGCACGCCCGCCGCCTCCAGGCCCTTCTTCAGCGGCACCTTGTCGTGGAACTCGAAGGGGCCCACCTCCATCACCTGCATCTCCGACACCGCGAAGAACAGGAGGATGGCCTCCTTCACCCAGGCGTTCACCTTCCAGCCGTCCACGCCCTTCTCCGCCACGCGGAGCTCACCCGAGTCCAGCCGCGCCAGCGTCTCGCGCACGGCGGCCACGTGGGCCGCGTCCTTCAACAACGTCCGGTCCGCGAACGCGGCGGACACCCTCTGGGACAGCTCTTCGATAGAGGCCATGGCGCCTCCTTGAAGCACAAAACCCCGCGCCGCGCCGCACCTGGTTGAAGGGCTCAGGCGGGAGTGGACGCCTCGTCCCGTTCAGCCAGCGGCAGGGTCTGCGTGGGAATCTCCGCGTGTGCGCCCTTGTCCGCCGCCACCACCCGGCCCGGCAACTGCCCCTCCAGGAACACCGAGTCCCGGGAGACATGCCGCACGCGGGACAGCGAGAACTCCGTCCACCGCCGGCTGAAGGGCCAGCGCCGCGCGTAGAGGTGCTCGCGGCCAATGAGGGCCACGTAGCCCAGCATCGCCCCGCTTTCGTCCCGGACCCGCAGTCCACTGGTGAGGGAGCGCCGCTCGTAGGGCGACGCGACTGTCGGCCACGCCATGGGTGTCACCTCCTGTGCCCCAAAGCTGGGTGTCCCACGCCGTGTCCGGGAGCGGTCCGATGGTGCCGGATTCCCGCTCGGCCGCCTGGTCCGCGCAACACTTGAATCTTCCCGGGTTTCTTGGGTTTTCAGCAACCTTCGGGTCGGGCATCGGACACTCGTGAGACGCTTGTCTCATCCCCCCGTCCCCTCATGGAGGGCGCATGAGCGCTTCCCCGTGCGCTCGTGACGCTCCAGACGGTGGCGGCGGACTTCGCGCGGGTGACTCATCCGCCCATGGTGCGACAGGCGTCGGGCTGGATCGCCTGCCACGACACCGCGCACAGCCGCCTCGTCACGGTGAGCGACAACGGGCTGGAGACGTTCCAAGCCCTGCGCGCCGCGGGCTTCCTGTCACCGGAGTCCGGCTCCTTCCTATCGCGCCTCGCCACCTCGGACCTGTCGGCTCACCGCCGTGGAAGCGCGGCAGCCCATGGCGCGGCCCGACGGTGACCACCGATGCCCCCCCCCCTTCCTCGGCTATCTCCAGCTCAAGGGGAAGGTGAAGGCCGTCTTCAACGACGACAGGGTGCGCGGCGGCGTGTACCGCTTCGCGCAGAACGTGGGCCTCCTGGGCGGCGTGGACTACCAGAACCACTTCGTGGAGGCGCGCGTGGCCACCGAGGACTTCTTCACCTCGCCGCTGGACCCGGCCGCGCTGAAGGCCGCGGGCAAGAGCCGGAATGACCGTCCGGCGTTGACGTACATCAAGCGATAGGCCAGGCGCGCCATCAGCGCTGAATCGCCAGGATGCGCCATCCCCGGGTGTCCACCGCGTAGGTGGCGCCCGCGTCGTTGATGGCGCCTTCCTGTTCGCAGGCGCCCGGGCTGAGCGTGAAGCGGACGAACTGGATGCCCTCTGGCCCGGGAATGGTCGTCACGTCGAACGACTCTCGCTGATACATGCAGACTTCGTCTGCCGTGGCGCCTCGGTGGGGCTTGATGTCGCGGGGCCGGAAGTCATCCATGGCGAGCTCAATCGCCGCGGCGACGGGGCCCGGGACTCGCATCAGCCCCTGCTTCTCCTCTTCGGATAGCGCGAATGGAAAGGTGACCTTCGCGGCCTCCTCAGGTGGAGCCCGCACTGGACGGAAGGGACGCTGGAGCAGTGAGCACCCCGAGAGAGCAACGCAACATGCCAGCCATGCCAAGCGGTTCATGGTTCTACCTTGGTCACGATTCCGAAGGGCTTGTCTTCGGGAAGGATGTACCCGACCAACTTCCACCGTTGCTCTTCTCTCGCGAAGACCTCGCCGGGCCGGCTCTCCCCCACGTAAGGAATGAGCTTCATGACGCGACACGCGGTGTCGAACGGGATTCGCAACAACCAACGCTGACTGTGACTCCACAAGTCCCGGTCAGACATTGGCGACGGCTGCCAAGGGTGGCTGTGGTAGTCCGCGATGATGGAGGCGCGCCCTCGCTCGTCGACCACGAAGCGCGGCGAATGGCACTGCTTGCGCGTCTCCGGGTACATCAGGATGGTCTTCCCGAGCGGCGAGCCATGGCTCGCATAGTAGACACCGTTGACGCTGTAGATGGCCCCACAGTACTCCTGGCCATAGGCTCCTGCGCTGGCGCGAGGCAGCTTCATGATGGCAGGGCACAACTGGTCAATCACCTCATCCACGTCCTGTGATGGGCGTATTTCCTCCCACGGCCACGGACCCAGACGTCCCCTGCGCGGCGTCCGTAGAAAGTGCCGTCCCCTTTCCGCGTGTACCAGTCGCCGCTACTACACGCGGACATCATCACAAGAAGCATCCCGGCCCAACGCTTCATCACAATCTCTCCCATATGCTGGCCGGCTCCCATCCTACTCCACCAACCCCATCCTACTCCACCGGCACTTGCCTGCTCTCCCGCCTCGCCGAGATGTTGACACGCACGTCTGCTGATAGGCGGCAAGCCGGCTAGTGACGACGGGTACATCATCCACAAATCTGCCAAATTCACCGGCATCACTTTGGCGGCCGGATTCATTGGAAGCTCAGAGGGACTATTCGGAATAGTGATTGGCCTCCTTATAGGTGCAGTTTTCGGATGGAGCGGTGCTGGCATTATCAATGGAGCCAGCCTCCTCTTCAGTCCTTCTTCCAAGCAGAGAAATATTTCAAGGACCGGCACCGGCGAGACGGAGAACATTCACGACTTCATGCGCCGACGCGACGCGGAGCAAGCCGCAGCAGATGCACAGCCGCGTCTGGGTTTGCCCCGGCTCCGAGACATTCGAGATATGAAGGAAAGGACGTCCGCTGTCGGCAAAGGGCACGAATCAGAAGAGGGCGCGTCGTGAGGCCAGCCAGCACCTCACTCGCACCCGGCATCGCCCGAAACAACCGAGGCAACCTGCCCGCTACCGCCCCAGCACCTTCGCCACCGCGTCCACCACCTCGTGGTCCGTGGGGAATGCGAGCGACGCCTTCCGGATGACGACCTTGCCATCCACGGCGACCTCGTAGCTGCCCGAAGGGCCCGGCAACAGCTCCGCCTCTACCTCCAGCTCATCCTTCAATGCGGCCGCCGCACGGGCGGCCCGAGGCCTGTAGCCTCAAGCAGTACAGTAGGTAATCGTCACCTTCGGGTCGGCCATGGCCATCCTCCTCACGTGAGCACAACACTGGGAATGCGCGCTCCATGCTCCAGATTTAGCGCGCATTATCGCAACACACCAACCGACAAGACAACATACCGCAACAAGCCGCCTTGATACCTAGCCGCCAGAAACCGCCATTGAGAATGAACCCAAAGTCCCAACATATTCTACGCCAAACACAGAATGGCAACAGAGACAAAACCCCTCCACCGCCCCTTCCACCAATATTAAGGGCCACTCATAAGGGCCACTCACAATTTACCTAACCCTGAAAGGCGTTCCCACTTCCGAAAAATCGGCCCTCATGCACAAAAATCGGCCAAGCAATTTCTGATCGAGCCCTAACCCACATTTCAAAACCGCACAGCCAGGACATCAAACAACACCAAGACCCCATCAAAACCCAGGGCAATGGAAAGCAAAACATAATTACCTTCGATACCCCGCCCCACTCAAATACACATCCCCGGCCTGATTCACATGAAGAACAATCTCCTCAGTCGCCTCAACCATACGAAAAACATCATGCATAATCTTCCCCCGACCGAACCTAACTGGACTCACCTCGCCATGGGCAAGCTTGTTTCTACATTCAGACAAATCTTTCAACACAAGCCTATGCCTCGGATGCGGAACATGAGGACCATCAAACCCAAACACGCGCCAAATGGTCTCCAGGTGCTCTGCCTTGATCGTCTTCCCATCCAAGGGAAGCACTGCCCCATTAAACACTGCCTGAGTAGACGACAAAATCTCCTCAAACATATCAACACGACGCAGCCATGCATCCAACCCACTGACATGACGCAGCGCATCAAGATGTGAGAACATCAAAAGCGAGCATGTACTAAGTCGCAAATCCCGAACTAATTGACCACGCAGATTGAGTTCCTGAACAAGTGCGGCAAGAGTATCTTTTACATAGCGTTCAAGAGCGGCTGCGACCCAAATATAGGCAGATGCTTTAGCCTCCGCCGCCGCGTCACGCAAACTCACATCGCTTGACACGGAATGAGTGTCCGACTTTCGGAGTCCGCTGAGCACCCGGTCAACATTCTCGCTGAACTCCTTCAGCGGAGGGTCTAGAAGTGTAGACATAATTCCAAACCAACTAACTTTTTCCAGACAGAAGCTCTGTCGCCCGATCAATTCGACTCTTAAGCATGCTCGGGGTGTTGGTCCCCTTCGTACTCGCCTGCACCAACTCAGGGTCGTCAAGCCAACCCTTTTTGGGCCTCCTGACAGGCTTTCCAGACTTAATCAGACGCCCAGCCCCGACCATAATGGCTTCAAACTGATTCAGCGGCGTCGAGTGATATCCACTGCGCAGAATTGGTCCATCCTGAATCGCAGCAAGCTCGCCAACAACCTTCAGAAAGAACTCCCTATTCCTATCTACATCGAATTTGCTTGAAGCATCCTGCATATACTCGGTGAGGAAGTTTTTCACATCACCATCGAACTGATCAACTCTCTCAAGGTATGCAAAGAATTTAAGAACCAACTCCTCTCGAGTTCCGTCATCCTGGCGCTTCTTTTGCAATTTAACCAATTTTGAATAATTCGAATCCGCTGCCAATTTCGTCAAAAAACGCGCAAATCCGCCTCGATATATACATGCGCGCACTTCCTGAGGGGTCAGAGCCACGCCACCCGTATTCAGGCGCTCAAACAATTCGAATCGAACTTTTCGATCGCTCTTATCAGAGAGCGCGGTCACTCGAAGCGAACGCTTCGTAAACGCAAGCTGAATTGGCGTTGGCAGGTCCGCATATGTCTTATTTCGAAAGGTAGTGAGAGTCGACAACTCCTCAGAAAGACGCAAGGGTGAGCTTTTCTTGATCTCAGCCAAAAGCTCTGGCGGGTCTGCAATAAAATGCATCAATGTCGAAATGCGCTGAAGTCCATCGACGAGCTCCCATGACCCATCTTCATTTGTAGCAACGAAAATGCTGGGAACAGGTAGCCCGAGAAAAAGGGACTCAATAAGTCGTGACTCATCGTTCTCACTCCACCGAAACTTGCGCTGATATGCCGGCGCTCGAACAAGTTCCTTTTCGGATGCCATCCTCACCAATTCACGGACTGTCAAATCATAATGATCAACGTCAACACGCCTACGCTGTTTATCGAGTTGCTGCTGTAGATTTGGAGTGCTCATTACACGCTTTCGAACGAGGACTACGGAATGACACCAGACGTTTCGTACTAGGGCAATTGTAAGTAGATGATTTGCGAACCCAGCAAACCATGTCAAGCCTTCCGTCCTGAGCTTGACAAAGTGACCCTTCGGCGAGCGTCAAGCACCAACCATGGTAAGATGACCTCTCCGAGGTGGCCGATTACGTGACTTGGCTGAAGCTGGTTAGATCACTTGATCAGGTAGTTACGTCGCATTTGATCTCGCATCCCCTGCCTGCTCACTCGCCCCCTTTTACCAAGGGAACTCCGCACACCCGGTAACAGACGAAGGGACCATTCCGCCCTCGCACCGGCACGGCTACGTTCCGCCGCACCATGACGGACTTCCGAGCGCGAATCGCCGCCGCCTACGACGCTGACGCCTTCCGCCGGGAGTCCCACCGGCTGATGGACATGCTCGCCGACTACCTCGCGCGCACCACCCGCGCCGAAGGCCCCGTGCTCCCCTGGGCCGCCCCCGCGGTGAACGTGGACCGCTTCGCCGTGGCCTTCCCCGAAGCCCCCACGGGGGACTTCGCCGACCTCATCACCCGCGTGCTCTCCAGCTCCAACCACCTGCACCACCCGCGCTACGTGGGCCACCAGGTGACGGCCCCCGTGCCGCTGGCCGCCCTGTGCGACGCGGTGTCCTCCCTGCTCAACAACGGCATGGCCGTGTACGAGATGGGCCCCGTCTCCACCGCCATGGAGCGCAACGTCCTGCGCTGGATGGCCGCGCGGCTCGGCCTGCCCGAAACGACAGATGGCGTGCTCACCTCCGGCGGCTCCCTGGGCAACCTCACCGCGCTGCTCGCCGCGCGGCAAGCCAAGGCAGGGTACGACGCGTGGAACGGCGGAGCCCACGCCGGCCCGCCCCTCACCGTGCTCACCGCCCAGACGACGCACTACAGCCTCGCCCGCGCCACGCGCATCATGGGCTTTGGCGAAGGCGGCGTGACGCCCGTCCCCGTGGATGAACACTTCCGCCTGCGCCCCGAGGCGCTCGACGCCGCGCTCGAGTCCGCCACGCGCGCGGGACGCAAGCCCATCGCCGTGGTCGCCAGCGCCGGCTCCACCGCCACCGGCGCCTTCGACCCGCTGGAGCCCGTGGCCGACTTCTGCGAGCGCCACGGCCTGTGGCTCCACGTCGACGGCGCACACGGCGCCTCCGCCGTGCTCAGCCCCGCCCACCGGCACCTGGTGCGCGGCATCGACCGGGCGGACTCCGTGGTGTGGGACGCCCACAAGGGACTGCTGATGCCCGCGCTGGTGACGGCCGTCCTCTTCCGCGACGGCGCCCGCTCCTTCGAGTCCTTCTCCCAGGAGGCCAGCTACATCTTCCACGGCGACGCGGAGCGCCCCTGGAGCGACATCGCCCTGCGCACCCTGGAGTGCACCAAGGAGATGATGGCCCTCAAGGTGTACGCCTGCCTCGCCGTGCTGGGCACCCGGCTCTTCTCCGACGCGGTGACGGAGTCCTACGAGCAGACCCGCCGCTTCGCCGAGCGCCTCTCCGCCGCCAGCGACTTCGAAATCGCCGTGCCGCCCGAGTGCAACATCCTCTGCTTCCGCCACACCCCCGCGCACGTCCCCGCCGAGCAGTGGGACGCCCTCCAGACGAAGCTGCGCGAGCGCCTGGTGACACGCGGAGATTTCTACCTGGTGCAGACAAAGCTGCCCCGAGGCGTCTATCTCCGTGTCACCCTCATCAACCCGCTCACCACCGACGCGGACCTGGACGCCCTCATGGACGCGCTCCGGGCCGCGGCGCTCCGCTGAACGCCGCGCGCCACCCGGCCCACACGTCCCGTGTCAGAAGGTCGCCCCATGACGCAAAATGCGGTACAGCCGCAAAACGCCATGCTCGTCTCACTTGTCATCCCCGTCTACAACGAGATTCCCACCCTCGCCGAACTGCTGCGCCGCTGCGTCGCCGTCGACTTCCCCAAGGAGCTCGTCCTCATCGACGACTGCTCCAAGGACGGCAGCCGTGAGTTCCTGCGCCAGCTTCAGGAGCAGGGGGTGGGCCTGTTGGGCGGCACCCCGCGCAACCGCAACGAGGTGCGCGTCCTCTTCCAGGAGGAGAACCAGGGCAAGGGCGCGGCGCTGCGGCGCGGCTTCACCGAGGCCACGGGTGACATCATCATCGTCCAGGACGCGGACCTGGAATACGACCCGCGCGACATCCCCAACGTCATCCAGCCCATCCTCGACGGGGACGCGGACGTCGTCTTCGGCAGCCGCTTCACCGGCACGCCTCGGCGCGTCCTCTATTACTGGCACACCGTGCTGAACAACGTGCTCACCACGCTGTCCAACATGACCAGCGGCCTGAACCTCACCGACATGGAGACCTGCTACAAGGCCTTCCGCGCCGAGGTGCTGCGCTCCGTGCAGGTGGAGGAGGACCGCTTCGGCTTCGAGCCGGAAATCACCGCCAAGGTGGCCCGCGGCCGCTGGCGCGTCTTCGAGGTGCCCATCAGCTACCACGGGCGCACCTACGAAGAGGGCAAGAAGATTGGCTGGAAGGACGGCGTGCGCGCCCTCTACGCCATCGCCAAGTACAGCGTGAAGCGGTAGTCCCCCTCCCTCACGCCTGGACGCCCGTCGGCTCCGGCGTCGAGGCGGGCGCCGGCACACCGGTGAGCAGGCTCTTGGCCGCCTCCACCGCGTCGTGCGTGCCCGTCAGCGCCAGCACGTCACCGGGCTGCAGCACCTCCTGCGCGGACGGCACGGACACGCTCGAGTCCCCGCGCCGGATGGCCAGCACCGTGGCCCCCGTGAGGCCTCGGAGGTTCACCTCGGCCAGCGTCTTCCCCGCCGCGGGGCTGGAGACCTCCAGCCGCACCGGCACGGGCTCGCCCAGGCCCGGGAGCACCTTGGAGACGTGGTCCAGCGCGTGCTCGTCCGCGCCGGGCTCGCGCGAGTGGGACTGCGCCGCCAGCGCCTCCACGATGACCTGCGCGCCCGCGCGGACGTGGCCGTGCAGGTTGGTGGCGCCCCGCCAGAACGTCACGCCCAGCGCGCCAATCAACGCCAGCACGACGAGGGGGCCCATGGCGCCCCGGAGGAAGGGCTGCGTAATGGCCACCACCGGCACGCTCACCAGCAGGATGATGCCCAGCTGCAGCGTCACCAGCAGCACGCGCCGGGGCGCCGCCGCCAGGTCCACGCGCCCGTCCTTGCGCCCGGGAAGCGCCGCCTCCGCCAGCTCCTCGCCCAGCCGGCGCGCCACCTGCACCACGCCCACCAGGAACGGGATGGAGAGCAGCACCGCGCCGCCCAGGATGAGGTACCGGGACAGGCTCTCATCGATGCCCAGCTGCTGCTCGATGATGGAGGCCAGCTTGCCCGCCATCAGCGACGTGCCAATCACCAGGACAATCAACAGCACCGCGTCCAGCACCAGCAGCCGCGCCAGCCGCCGCACCGCGGCCCCGAACGTCTGGCGCCGGGGCGCGTCCCGCAGCCGCTCCACCCAGGTGCCGTACAACGTCACGAACGTCTGCAGCGGCTTGGGCAGCTTGCGGTCCACGTAGCTGGCCACCGGCCCCGACGCGCGAATCAAGAGCGGCGTGGTGAGCGTCGTAATCGCGGAGACGGCCACCGCCACCGGGTAGATGAAGTTGCCCGTGGCCTTCAGCGTCAGGCCCAGGCCGGCGATGATGAAGGAGAACTCGCCAATCTGCGCCAGGCTCATGCCCGCCTGCACGGAGGTGCGGGTGCTGTTGCCGGTGAGGAACGCGCCCAGCGCCACGCTGAGAATCTTGCCGGTGATGACGACCCCGGTGAGCACCAGGATGGCGGCCCAGTGCTCCGCGACGAGCACCGGGTTGATGAGCATGCCCACCGACACGAAGAAGATGGCCGCGAAGATGTCCTTCACCGGCTGCACCAGGTGCTCCACCACCTTCTCCTCGCCGGACTCCGCCACCAGCGAGCCCGCCAGGAAGGCGCCCAGCGCCACCGAGTAGCCGAAGGCCTGCGCCAGCAGCGCCACCGCGAAGCAGATGCCCACGCTGGCCACCAGCGTCGTCTCCGGTCGGTTGAGCTTCACCACGTAGCGCACCGCGCGGGGGATGGTGAACAACCCCACCACCACCAGCCCGACGAGGAACGCCACCAGGCGGCCGGTGGTGAGGGACAGCTCGCCCAGCGACAGGCCCGTGCCCGTGGACACGGCCGTCAGCGTGGCCATGAGGAGGACGGCGATGAGGTCCTCGACGATGAGCACCCCCACCACCAGTTCCCGCAGCCGGCCCCGGATGTTCTGCTCGTCGAAGGCCTTGGCGATGATGGTGGTGCTGGAGATGGCGATGAGCGCCCCCGTGAAGAGGCTCTCCAGGGTGGTCCACCCGAAGGCGCGCCCCACCACGAAGCCCAGCCAGATCATGATGCTGCACTGGATGACGGCGGTGACCCCCGCCGTGGGGCCTACGGCGAACAGCTTGCGGAGGCTGAACTCCAACCCCAGCGAGAACATCAGGAGGATGACGCCCAGCTCCGACAGCGTCGTCACCACCTCCGGGTCGGCGACGAGCGGAATCGGCAGGTACGGGCCGACGACGAGGCCGGCCAGGATGTAGCCCAGCACCACGGGCTGGCGAAGCTTCTGGAAGAGGACCGTCGTCACGGCCGCGACGCACAGGACGACGGCAATGGCTTGGAGGACCTCGTGGGCTCCATGCATCGATACACCTCGAAAGAACAAACCCAGCGGAAGATTGAGGTTCGGACCGGCCCGGCGGCGTGCGTCGGACCGCGCATCATGCGGGAGGAAGCGAACGGAGGCAGGCAGCTGGCCCGCCGGCCCGACTCCGAGCGCCGTCGTCAGCCGAGCGCGGGAGGCCCGCGCAACGACTGGGTGACGAGCGTTGGCCGGTCACCAGCGTTGCCTCCTGGCACCGTCAGGGCCACGGAGCGCAGCAGCCGGACGGTGTCGGAGGCAACGGCCCGCCGCCGTTCTCGAGCCTGACGGTGGGCCTCATGGAAGCCCGGCTGGAAGGGCTCTCGTTCCCGCCCCAAGGACGGCTTCGCCTTCGCCCCGGCCGGGGCGCTCAGCACCGCGGCCCAGGTGTCGCTCCCCACCCCGGCCAGGCTCCCACAGCGCCACTGCCGGGTGCGCCTGCCCACGAAGGCCGCGCCGCCCCGGTCCACCCACGCGCCGCTGCCCTCGGAGGGCCCGTACACGGCGTGGGCCTCCGCGGCCACCACCAGTCCCAGCGTGTTGATCCACGGCACGGACGCAAGCGCCGTGCCCAGGGCAAAGGCCAGCAGCATTCCGCGCGCGCGTCGCCCGGGTCGGGATAGCGGAGCTGTCGGGCCGGCGGAGCACATCCGCTTCTCCTGTATTACGCGGGTGCCACCCAGTAAAGCGCTCCCCTACGGCGGGAAAACGCCCATCCAGCGCTCGGCGGCCCGCTTTCTGCCGCGCCGACGAAACTCTTCGCCTCATTTCCTGAGAATCCCCGCAGCCCTCACACAGTACCGCTCTTCCTAAAGGGCAGGAGCCGTCCATGCCTGCTTTCAAGACGCGGCGCTGCTGAGGGCCCCGGCTGGCCCGCCACAAGGCCCCAGCCGGCACCACACCCCTGATGCGCGCACGCGCCGCGTCCCGCCCCCGCGAGACGACCCACGGCCGTGACAGCTGGAGAAGGAAGCCCCCCATGGGAATCGGAAAACTGATTGGTGGAGCGGCGGACGCGGCGAAGCGGGCCGCTGAGGCCGCGGCGAAGCGTGCGGCGGAGGCGGCCCGGCGCGCGGCGGAGGCGGCGGCGCGCAGGGCCGCGGAGGCCGCGGAGGCCGCGGCCGCCAAGGCGCAGGAGGCCAAGGAGAAGGTCTCCAACGTGGCCCAGGAGCGGACCCGGGACGTCTTCGAGGGCGCCAAGGACAAGGCCGGTGACGTCGTGGGCGGCGTGGCCAACGCGACGCAGAACGTCGTCGAGGGCGCCAAGGACAAGGCCGGCGACGTCGTGGGTGGCGTGGCCAACGTCACCAAGAAGGCCGTGGGCGGCGTGGCCAACACGACGCAGAACGTCGTCGAGGGAACCAAGGACCGGGTGCAGGACGCGGCGGGCAACGTGCGCAACGCCGCCGGTGACGTGTTCGAGGCGAGCCGCACCGCGGCCTCCGTCACCGCGAACGGGCTGGGCAATGTCCTCCAGGAGACGGTGAACCGGGCCGGCCCGGTGCTGGACAAGGCCACCGACGTCGCCGCGGACGGGCTGGACTTCGCGGGCCGGGCCATCCAGGACGCGCCCACGCTCAACCCCCTGCAGGGCATCGGCAACGACATCATCGGCGGGGTGCTCCAGGGCACGGCCGACGTGGTGCGCGACCCGGTGGACACGGCCCGGGCCATTGGCGACGCGGTCAACCTCAACCGGCAGGTGGACCAGCTCAAGCCGGGTGAGAGCACCTCCATCAGCCTCTACGCGGAGGCCAACGGCGCCACGCTGGCCGGCAAGGTGAAGGGCACCCTGGGCGTCAGCCGCAGTGAGGAGGAAGACGGCGGCTACACGGTGTCCGTCACCGGCGAGGTGGGCGCGGGCGTCGCCGCCAAGCTGGGCGCCAAGGGCGCGGCGGACGTGGGCGCCGAGGCCTTCGGCACCGCCGGCGCCACGGTGGAGTTCCAGTTCGACACCGCCGAGGAGGCCAAGCGCGCCACCCGCATCATCGCGGCCTCCACCGCCACCGCGGGCGCCACCGCCAGCAACCCCGTGCTGGGCGCGGGCGTGAATCAGGTCCTTGGAGATCCGCTGTCGGACCTGGCGGGCCTGACGGAGAACATGAGCGCCGTGGAGTTCAAGCTGGGCGCCGAGGCCAGCGTCAACGCCGAGCTGGGCATGAAGGGCCTGCCAGAGGCCATCAGCGCGGGCGCCGGAGCGGGTGCCGGAATCAACCAGAGCACCACGGCCCGCATCGAAATGGAGGGCGGCAAGCCCCAGAAGCTGACCCTCAAGCAGAGCCTGGAAATCAACGGCAACGCCAGCGCGTCCGCGGGCGTGGGCATCCCCACTGGCGGCGGGGACTCCGTGTCCCTGCCCACCAACGCGTCCGCGGGCGTTTCCGGCTCGCTCGGGGTGGAGCTGGAGCAGAGCGTGGAGCTGCCCGAGGGCTTCAACCCGACCGACTTCATCAAGGACCCGAAGGGCACCGCCCGCGAGCTGGGCGCCAGCGTGCGTGACACCCAGGAGGCCAAGCTGACACTGACCGACTCGCGTCAGGCCAACGCGTCCGCGCTGGGCCTGGGCGGCGCGACGGGCCGCGAGGTGAAGGCGGAGATCAGCGGCAACATCAACGACATCGCCACCAGCGGCGCCTTCGGCAGCATCGCCCGGGGCGACGTGGGCCAGGCGCTGGAGCAGCTCAAGGACAAGGTCGACATCAAGGCCACCGTCCAGGACAAGCACAAGGTCACCGGTGACCTGGGCGTGGGCATCCACGCGGGCGTGGGCGGCGGCGAGGTGGGCATCTCCACCGAGCGCACCTACGCGGGCGAGGAGCAGGACCTCACCGCGGCGCAGCTCGCCGAGCTGTACCTCACGCAGCGCTGGTCGGCCGGCATCCCGGGCTGAGCCTGCGCCTTCGGGAGCCCGCCCGCCCTGGGCGGGCTCCTGGGCCTGTGGGCCCGTGTCGTCCGGGTTGGATTCCCGGCCATGGGGACAGGCACACCGTCCGCCATGGCACAGCCGAGGCAGGCGGCCAGCACTGGCCTGCGGGGCAGGAGTGCCCCTTTTGCGGGGCGGACTTAGCTTTCCGAAGTGCTTTCAAGATTCCTCGTCTACGGGTGTGTGGGTTGGGTGCTCGAGGTGATGTTCACCGGCACGGGCGCCGCGCTGAAGAAGGACCGGAACGCCACGGCGCGCACCTACCTGTGGATGCACCCCATCTACGGAGGCACGGCCCTGGCGCTGGAGGAGGTCTCCGCCCGGCTCAAGCCCCTGCCCCGGCCGCTGCGGGCGCTGGCCTACACGGGGCTCATCTTCGGCGCCGAGTACGGCACGGGGTGGCTGCTCAAGCGCCTGCTCGGCCGCTGCCCGTGGGACTACGCGCCGCACAAGTGGAGCGTGCACGGCCTCATCCGGCTGGATTACGCCCCGGCCTGGTTCCTTACCGCCCTGCTGTTCGAGCCCGTCCGTGACACGCTGCTCCACGTCACCAGCGAGGCCCTGCGCCAGACGCCGGAGTACCGCGACGCGGAGGCCCAGGGGGCGCTGCCGCCCACGACGCTCCCCGAGGAGAAGCCGCTGGAGGCGGGCCTGGTGGCGGCGCGCTTCGAGTCAGCGCAGGCCGAGCCCGCGCCCATTCCCTGAGAGCCGGGAGCGCGCCTGAGTCCGCTGGCCGACTGCCCCCCAGCCGGATGTGAAAGCCGCTACCGGCTTTTCTTCCTCCGTGCTGCGTCGCGTAGTACCTTGGCCTGCCTCTGCCCCCGCGATGACGGGGAAATTCCGCCGCCTCCCCGAAAGTTCCCGCCCCCGTATGTTTGACTGGCTTCACACCCTCTTCTCGCGTGACCTCGCCATCGACCTCGGCACGGCGAACACGCTCATCTACATCCGAGGCCAGGGCATCGTCTCCAACGAGCCCTCGGTGGTGGCCGTCCAGCATGACTCGCGCGGGGGCAAGAAGGTCCTCGCGGTGGGCAAGGAAGCCAAGGAGATGCTCGGGCGCACCCCGGGCAACATCGTGGCCATCCGTCCGATGAAGGACGGCGTCATCGCGGACTTCGAAATCACGGCCGCGATGCTGCGCTACTTCATCCAGAGCGCGCACAACCGCAAGACGCTCGTCAACCCGCGCATCATCATCGGCATCCCCTCCGGCATCACCGAGGTGGAGCGCCGCGCGGTGCGCGAGGCGGCGGCCAACGCGGGCGCCCGCGAGGTCTACCTCATTGAGCAGCCCATGGCGGCGGCCATTGGCGCGGGCCTCCCGGTGACGGAGCCCAGCGGCAACATGATTGTGGACATTGGCGGTGGCACGTCCGACGTCGCGGTCATCAGCCTGGCCGGCATCGTGTTCGCCAAGAGCGTGCGCATCGGCGGCGACAAGCTGGACGAGGCCATCATCCAGTACGTCAAGCGCAAGTACAACCTGCTCATCGGTGAGCGCACGGCGGAGCTCATCAAGATGGGCATCGGCACCGCGTACCCGACGGACGAGGTCATGACCATGGAGATCAAGGGTCGCGACCTGGTGGCCGGCGTGCCGCGCACGCTGACGGTGTCCAGTGACGAAGTGCGTGACGCGCTGGCGGAGCCCGTCAACGGCATCGTCGAGGCGGTGAAGCTCACGCTGGAGCGCACCCCGCCCGAGCTCGCCGGCGACATCGCCGACCGCGGCATCGTGCTGGCGGGTGGCGGCGCGCTGCTGAAGAACCTGGACACGCTGCTGCGCGAGGAGACGGGCCTGCCCGTGTTCCTGGCCGAGGACCCGCTGTCCGCCGTCGTGATTGGCGCGGGCAAGGCGCTGGAGTCGCTCGACATCCTCCGGCAGGTCTGCCAGCCGGGCTGAGCGTTCGGGCTTCGGCTCCACGGCGCCACCTCTCACGAGGCTGGCGCCGTTTCGCTTTCAGCGGTGCCTGGCATAGAGGCCGTCCCGCCACTCGAGCAGGTCCGGGAAACGGGAGGCGAGCGCCGCGTCGCTCCACATCGCGCGCGTCCCCGGGCCCAGGGGAAGGTGGCGGTCGTCCACCGGCCGCACGAACTGGAGCATCACCGCGGCCGTGACGTCCGCGTAGCTGAAGCGCGACAGCAGGTAGGGCCGGCCGCCCAGGGCCGCGCGCAGGCGCTCCAGCGTGGGGATGACCTTGTCATGGACGGCGGCGTCGATGTCCGCGGGCGTCTGGTGCTTGCGGGCCACGAAGCGCGCGCCCAGCCTCGCGGCCGGCGCGAACACCGACCGGAGCCCCTCTGGCAGGAACGAGGGGAGGCTCTCCATCTGGGCCTGACGACTCTCCAGCAACGCCGCCACCACCTTGACGCGCGCCGCGGAGAGTCCCTGGTCGCTGTCGTCATCCCAGCGCTGAATCACCGGGAGCTCCGCTGCGGGGAAGAGGGGCTCCCCCTGCCCCAGCTCCTCCGCGCGCCGCGCGATGACGAACGAGCCGGGGAAGGCCTCACCCTCTTCGATGAGCAGCGGCACGGCGGGCCGGGCGCCACGCGGCGTGCGCCAGCGCAGCAGCGGCTCACCGATGAGCGGCAGGTGCTCGCGGTAGCGGTAGGCCACGCGGTGGTGGTCCAACGCCCAGCGGGCCTTCTCCGTCCAGGGCGAGTAGCTGATTCCATAGAGTGTGCGCATACCGCCCGGGACAGTACGCCCGTGCGCCTGTGCCACTCCAGCGTGTGACGACGGTGGACACCGTGCGCGCATGCCCGAGCGACTGGCGGACCCCTCCCCTCGCTGAGCCGCACGACAGTCGAAGCACCGAGCCGGACAATCAATGCCGGTGGAGTAGCCAGGACGCGCCGGAGCAACACCTTATCCGGGAGGCATCACCCACCTGCACGAGTGGAACACACCTAGCCAAGGATACGAGCCATGGAACGAGCGGACGCGGACCGAACCAGAGGAGGGATCGCCAAGGCGGTGGCCGTCCTGGCCATCATCGGCGCCATCAACTGGGGCCTGGTTGGCTTCTTCAATTGGAACCTCGTGAACGCGCTCTTCGGCGGCGATACACGAACAGCGATGAGCGCGCTCAGCCGGCTCATCTACTCCATCGTGGGTCTGTCGGGCATCGCGCTGGCACTCACCTTCCCGTGGAAGAAGAGCCTGGGAGCCACCACGACCACCACGCCGAGAACGGACATGGGGATTCACCGCCGAACCGAAGTGCGTCCCTGACGCAGGCAGGCCCGCTGTCCTCACGGGCCCCTGAGTCCAGCTCGGGTGATACGTTCGGCGACCTACAACGCAGCGGTTCCGCCTCGGCCCACCCATCCCGGGCCGGGGCCGCCGCACGAGGAAGCTGTCGCCATGTCTGGAATCCCCGATGCCGAGTTCCTTCAGGACGCCTTCATCCAGGAGGGCGTCAGCCCGGCCCCTGGCGTGGTCATCGCCGCGTGCACCGTGGGCGATGACGAAGACGCGCCCAAGAACCGCGTAGGCGTCCGACGAGACGGCGAATGGCTGGACTTCGGCCTCTCCAACGAGGCCATCCTGTCGGTGGACGCCGCTCCGGGCGGAGAGGCCTACGTCCTGGGGGAGAACGGCACCGTCGTCCGCTTCGATTGGAAGACGCCCAGGACGCGGGATGCGCTCCGCGAATCGCGCAAGCCCTTCGCCAACGGAGCGGTCCACGACAAGGGGCCCCTGCGCCGCCTGCGCGTGCTCGGCGGAGACGTGCTCTGCGCCGGCTCCGTGGGCCAGGTGTACTGCCTGGACGGCGAGCGCTTCGACTCCCTTCCGCCCCTGACGGTGGACGGAGAGCCCGTCACCATCGAGGACCTCGCCGGCAACAGCCGCGAGGACTTCATCGCGGTGGCCTCCGATGGCTACGCCGCCCACTTCAATGGCAGCACGTGGCGGATACTGGCGCTGCCAATCCACACGGAGCTGATCGCCATCTGCAAGCTGGCACAGGGCTACGCCATCTGCGGGAAGAGCGGAGCCGTGATGACGGGCAGCGAGGACGAATGGAGCGACCTCACGCCGGTCGACGGGGACCGTGACTACTGGGGCATCGCGGCGCACCAGGGGACGCTCTACGTCGCGCATCTGGCCGGCATCGACCATGCGTCCGGCCAGACGCTGCGCCCCCTGAAGCTCTCAGGAGGAACATCGTTGCAGTTCACCGTGCTGCGGAGCGCGTCCGACGGCGTCTGGTCCTTCGCGGACCACACCATCGGACGGATTCACGACGGCCAGTGGCACACGGTGACCTGCGGGCCCTGAATCGCTGAGAATTTCCCGCTTTCACGAGAAGGCACCCCCTGGATAGTCTGATGAACAGCAACCATCCTAGAGGGGGCATTCATGGGACTCGCTGAACGTCGCATCGTGAAGGACTTCGAGACCAACATCTTCCCGGACCTGAAGAAGCAGATTGATGAGGCCGCGGGCTTCGATGTCCCCGTCGAAGTGAAGTGGGACACGCTCACCAAGAGCGACCAGTACTCGGGAGCCTGGGTTGCCTCCTGGCCGAAAATCTACTTCCAGCCCATCATCAACGCCTTCAAGAACATCTGCGTGGATGACATGGGCAAGGAAGCGCTGGCGGGCGGCCTGAAGAAAGTCATCATTCAGGACGCGAAGGACAGCTACAGCTCCGACTGGGCCATCTTCGAGGGTGGAACCCTCACGCTGGACCACCAGTTCTGCAACGCCGATGACGTGGACGACCGGACCCACACGCTGCAGAAGACGCTCGAAAAGGCGCTCTGAGCCGCGTTGCTGTACGCGGGCGGCCTGGGCGCTCCCAGGCCGCTCACTTCGTCTCGAGCACGGCCAGCACGTTGCCCGAAGGGTCCTTGAACCAGGCGATGGGCGGCCCCATGTCACCGCGGACGATGCCCTTCGCATCCGCGTCGAAGCCGTCATACCGCTCCAAGCGCACGCCTCGGCGGGTGAGCGCATCCACCGCCTTGTCGATGTCCGCCATGGGGAAGTTGAGAATCGTGAACGACGCCGGGGTGTGGTTGTCCTTGGGGTAGACGAGGATGTCCACGCCGCCCGCGAGGTGCGGCGGCAACATGCCGTCCGACTCGGACGTCTTCAGGCCCAGCGCCTCGCCGTGGAATTTCCGGGCCGCCGCCACGTCGCGCACCGAGGGAGTCATCCATCACATCGGATGGAACTGCTCGATGGTGATTTCCTCCACCAGCGCATCCTGGGGAGCGCCGAAGCTGGTGAGCGTGGTGTACCAGTGGGTCGTCACGCCATCCCGGGTGAAGGTCAAGGGCACCAGCACCGAGCCGGCGTTGGCGGGCCGCAGCGCGGTCAACGCCTCGACACCTGGCTGCGCCAGGACGCGGGACAGGACTGACGCTACGGGTGAGCGGGGGCCTCGCATGCGCACGCCCTCCCGCAGCCGGTGGAGCAGATACCCCGCGATCTCCTCCCAGTTGCCAATGGCCGAGCGCACGGGCCCGGGCACGAAGACGAGGTCCATCAGGTTGACGTGCCCCAGCGCCTCACGCGTCTGCCCCATCATCGCGAGCGCGCCCGGGTTCGCATCGAGCACCGTCGAGGTCGAATCCACCACGATGGCGGGATACGGCTCATGCGACGCGAGGATGAGCCCCGCGGCCCGCCGGACCTCCGCCAGCTCCGCGCTGTGCCAGCCGCGCTCGCCGAATTGAGGCGCGAACCCCGCCGCCACCAGCAGGGCGTTGCGGTCCCGCAGGCCCAGCCCCAGGGCTTCCGCCAGCCGCAGCACCATGTCCTGACTGGCTCCGGAGCGGCCCGACTCCAGGAACGACAGGTGGCGCGCCGATACCTGCGCCTCCAGCGACAGGGCCAGCTGGCTCTTGCCGCGCAGCGTCCTCCATTCCTTGAGCAGGGGTCCAATCATCGCCGTGTCCCTTTCCGAGCCCAGACTGCCCCAGAGCGTGACGCGGGACGATGACCTTCGAGGTAATTGAGAACCTTCCCCGCCAGGAACACTGTGCTCCCGTTCCCACCCACCCGGAGAGCCCAGATGATGCCCCACCTGCTTCGC
>NZ_JABXEP010000130.1:0-24112 GCF_013372605.1 Myxococcus sp. AM009 | reverse complement strand
GGCGCGAAGGTGACGTCACGGGTGGGCCATCCTCTCCCATCCGCCGGACGTTTTCTTGAGGCGTGCACCCACGCCTCTACACTCCGGGGCCATGTTGCGACCTGTTGCGCTCGTCCTGCTCCTGCTGGTTCCTTCGGGCGCGCTCGCCGTGGAGACCCTGCGCATCGCCATCGAGGACGCGGGCAGCGCGGTGCGTGTCAGCGGCCGGGGGCTGGCCTCCGGTCCCGACAGCGAGGAGGCCACCTTCGCCCCCATCACCTCGGGACAGGCGAACATCCGCCGCAAAGGGGGCCGCATCGAGGTCAATGGCACACCCGTGGAGGGGGACTCCGTCCGCTTCCGCGCTGGCATGTCGGAGGCATCGGCCGCCCCCGGCACCGAGCCCCTCAAGGCCGGCGCGGCGCAGGTCCGCGGGGATGTGGTGGTGCGCCTGCACCGAGGTGGGCTGCAGCTCATCAACGTCATTCCCCTGGAGGACTACCTCGCCGCCGTGCTGGGCAGCGAGATGCCCGTGTCCTTTCCTCCGGAGGCCCTCAAGGCCCAGGCGGTGGCCGCCCGAACCTATGCGCTCCAGAAGAAGCTGGACGCCTACAGCAACGCGTTCCACCTGGGCAGCAGTGTGCTCCATCAAGTCTACGGCGGCGTCAACCGAGAGGACCCTCGCACCCGGGCCGCCGTCGAGGCCACGCGGGGGCAGGTGCTCACGTACGAGCTGGCCCCCATCGAGGCGTACTTCCATGCTTCATGCGGCGGCCGGACGGAGTCAGGGATTGATGCCTTGCAGCGCAACCTGCCGTACCTCCAGCCTGTCGACTGCCCCTGCGGAAAGCTGCCCGCCAGCCGCTGGACGGCGTCGCTCTCCGACGCGGACATCAAGGCGGCGCTCCACCACCCGGCCCAGGGGCTCAAAATCGCGGCCCGCACGCGGACGCGCCGGGTGACGCGCGTCACCCTGGCGGACGGCGCCTCCCTGGACGGCGTGGCGCTGCGCCGCAAGCTTGGCTACACGCGGCTCAAGAGCCTGGACTTCGACGTGGAACGCACCGAGCGCGGCTACGTGTTCACCGGTCGCGGCTATGGCCACGGGGCGGGCCTGTGTCAGTGGGGCGCCAAGGCGCTCGCCGACAAGGGCCGGGAGTACCGGGAGATCCTCTCCCACTACTACCCCGGGACCGAACTGCAGCACCTCTACTGACGCCGCCCGCGTCCGGCGCGCTTTCCGCGACGGCATGGGGGCTGCTACAAGCGCCACCCCCGTGTCGTCCCGCCTCTCTGACTACGACTTCGCGCTGCCCGAGTCCCAGATCGCCCAGGCCCCCCTGGCCGAGCGGGACGCGTCGCGCTTGATGACCATCAGCCGCTCCAGCGGCACCTGGTCGCACCGCCGGTTCGCCGACCTCCAGGACCTGCTGCGCCCTGGGGATTTGCTCGTCCTCAACGACGCCCGCGTCATCCCCGCGCGCCTGCTGGGCCAGAAGGCCGGCACCGGTGGCCGCGTGGAGCTGCTCGTCGTGCGCCCGGCCGCCCAGGACACGCTGACCTCGGCGGCGCTCGGGGGGGACCCCGAGTCGCTCGACTGGGTCTGTCTGGGGCAGGCCTCCAAGGGGCTCAAGCCCGGGCAGCGGGCGACGTTCGCCAGCGGCCTGGAGGCGGAAATCCAGGAGGCCCTGGGAGGAGGGGAGTACCGCGTGCGGTTCCACGCGCCCCCGGGCGCCTCGCTGGCCGCGCTGCTGGACGCGGCGGGCCGCCTGCCGCTGCCGCCCTACATCACCCGGGAGCCGGACGCCGCGGACGCGGAGCGCTATCAAACCGTGTACGCGCGCGCCTCCGGTGCCGTGGCCGCGCCCACCGCGGGCCTGCACTTCACCCAGGAGACCCTGGCCGCCCTGGAAGCGCGCGGCGTGCACCGGGCGCTGGTGACCCTGGACGTGGGACCGGGCACCTTCCTGCCGGTGCGTGAGGACGACCTGGACAAGCACCACATGCACCCGGAGCGCTATACCGTTCCGGACGCCACCGCGAAGGCCATCAACGCGGCGCGCGCGGCGGGCCGGCGCGTGGTGGCGGTGGGCACCACCGTGGTGCGCACCCTGGAGTCCGCCACCGACCCGGAGACAGGGCGGCTGCGCGCGGGCCCCGGCGAGACGACCCTCTTCATCCGTCCCGGCTTCGCCTTCCGCCAGGTGGACCTGCTGCTCACCAACTTCCACCTGCCGCGTTCGACGCTGGTGGTGTTGGTGAGCGCGCTGCTCGGGCGGGAGCGCACGCTGGAGGCCTACGCGGAGGCGGTCCGCGCGGGCTACCGGTTCTTCAGTTACGGCGACGCCATGCTGGTGTCGGAGTGAACGCCATGGGCGAGCAGCAGGAAGCGAAGCAGTCAGGTGGCAAGGGCGACACCCGCGTGGAGCCGGGCATGGTCCGCTTCGAGCTCCTCCACGAGGACGCGTCGGGGACGAAGGCCCGCCGGGGGCGGCTGCACACGCCGCACGGCCCCGTGGAGACGCCCATCTTCATGCCCGTGGGGACGGTGGGCAGCGTCAAGGGCGTGGGGCCGGACGACCTGCTCACGCTGGACGCGCAGATCATCCTCGGCAACACCTACCACCTGATGCTGCGCCCCGGCGAGGCGCTGGTGGGGGAGCTGGGCGGCCTGCACCGCTTCGTGTCGTGGAACCGGCCCATGCTCACCGACAGCGGTGGGTTCCAGGTGTTCAGCCTGTCCGGGAAGCGCAAAATCACCGAGGAGGGCGCCGCCTTCCAGTCGCACCTGGACGGCGCGCGGCACTTCCTCACGCCCGAGCGCTCCATCGACATCCAGGAGACGCTGGGCGCCGACGTCATCATGGCCTTCGACGAGTGCCCGCCCTCCACCGAGGACCGGGCCTACCTGGAAGCCTCGCTGGCCCGCACCACCCGCTGGCTGCACCGGTGCGTGAAGGCGTGGCGCCGCGAGCGCTCGTCGCTCTTCGGCATCGTTCAGGGCGGCCTGCACGAGGACCTGCGCAAGCGCCACGCCGAGGAGGTGTGCGCGGTGGACCTGCCCGGCTACGCCCTGGGCGGCTACTCCGTGGGCGAGGCCCCGGAGGCCATGCATGACGGCGTGGCCTACTCCGCGCCCCTGCTGCCCCGCGACAAGCCGCGTTACCTGATGGGCGTGGGCACGCCCGTGGACCTGGTCACCTGCGTGGAGCACGGGGTGGACATGTTCGACTGCGTCCTGCCCACCCGGTGCGCGCGCAACGGCCTGCTCTTCACCTCGGAGGGCAAGGTCGTCATCCGGAACGCCGCCTACGCCAGGGATTCCCGGCCGGTGGACCCTGCGTGCACCTGCTACACCTGCCGCAACTTCAGCAGGGCCTACCTCCGGCACCTCTTCGCCGCCCAGGAGCTGTTGGCCATGCGGCTCAACACGATTCACAACCTCCACTACTTCCTGGGACTGATGGCAGAAGTCCGGCGCGCGGTGGCAGAGGACCGGTTCGCCACGTTCGCCCGGGAGTTTCGTGCCCGTGCCAAGGCGCAGGAGGCCGAACGGACCCGCGGTCGCTGACCGGGCAGATGGATTGCCCGGCTTCCCGCGTTCACTTGCTCACATGGGCCCCCCTTGCTAAGAGGGCCCCCTTTCGGATGGGTTCCTCGGACAAAATGGGGGGCCTCCCGTCCCAAGCTTTCCTCAACCGACGAGGCAGTGTGTGGCTGAGAGCTTTCTGATTCTGGCGCAGGCCGGCGGTGGCAATCCGCTAGGCACCCTGGGCTTCCTGGTCATCCTGGTGGGCATCATGTACTTCGTGATGATCCGCCCGCAGCAGAAGCAGTTGAAGGAGCACCGTGCGCTCCTCTCCGCGCTGAAGAAGGGTGATGAGGTCGTCACTTCCGGGGGCATCCTCGGGAAGATCCATCTCGTGGAGGAGCGCACCGTGATGCTGGAGGTCTCCAGCGGCGTGCGCCTCCGCGTGCTCAAGACGGCCATCAGCGCCAGGGGCGGGGTGGCGGAAGGCCCGCCCGCGGCCCCCGCGACGGCGGCCGGTGAGAAGAAGGAGGAGAAGTAATGGACCGCGGCTGGTGGTGGAAGTTCGGACTCATTGTCGCGGTGACGCTGGGCTCCATCTGGTTCCTCATCCCGACGTACTACTCGCTCGTCGTGCTCGACCGGGACCAGCGCAACAACCTGGCCGTGCTCGAGGAGCGGATGCCCGCCTGGGCGCCCCCCGCGAAGTACCGCCTGAACCTGGGGCTGGACCTCCAGGGTGGCATCCACATGGTGATGCGGGTGGACACCAAGACGGCGCTCCAGAAGCGGACCGAGCGCCGCGCGCAGCAGATTGTCAATTACGTCAATGACAAGAAGCTGGGCGAGGTGACGGCGGACACGGACCCGGAGCGGCTCGAGGTCTCGTTGACGGCCAAGGACCCGGCGACGATGGACGCCATCCAGAAGGAGGTCCTGGCCACCTTCACGGACTTCACGGAAGTCAGCCGCAGCGGCGGCACGCTGGTGCTGGTCCAGGACGAGACCCAGGCCAACTTCTTCCGCGAGGAGGCGGTGGACCAGGCGATGCTCGTCATCCGGCGCCGCATCGACAAGTGGGGCGTGGCGGAAGTGGACGTGCGCAAGCTGGGCTCCGACTCCATCCAGATTTCGCTGCCGGGCCGCAGCAACGCGGAGCAGGCGAAGGAGCTGGTGGGCACCACCGCGCAGCTCGAGTTCCGGATGGTGGATGACACCAACCCGCAGTTCTTCGAGCAGCTCCTCCAGGCCACCCCGCCGCCCGCGGGCAGCAACATCACCCTGACGACGGAGGGCGGCTTCCCGCAGCTCCAGGCCCCCACGCGCGAGGCCATCCTCGAGTACACGAAGGACAAGGTGCCGGAGAACCGCGTGGTGCTCACCGAGTGCATCGCCAACCCGGTGAAGAAGGACGAGTGCACCTCGTACCGCTCCTACCTGCTGGACAAGAGCGTGCCGCTGACCGGTGAGAGCCTGGCGGGCGCGGATGCCAGCATCAGCCAGCTCAACGAGCCGGAGGTGAACATCTCCTTCGACCCCGCGGGCGCGCGCGAGTTCGAGCGCCTCACGGAGGCGGGTGTCGGCCGCCGCATGGCCATCGTCCTGGACGACAACGTGCAGACGGCGCCGAACATCAACGAGAAGATCAGCGGCGGCTCGGCCCGCATCACCATGGGCCGCATGGGCGGCCGCACCTTCGAGGAGTGGCTGGGCGAGGCCCAGACGCTGGCGCTGGTGCTGAAGGCGGGCGCGCTGCCGGCCCCGGTGACGGTGGGGGAGATTCGTCAGGTGGGCGCCAGCCTGGGTGACGAGCTCATCCGGAAGGGTGGACTGGCGGCGGTGCTGGGCCTGGGCCTGGTCGTCCTGTTCATGGCCCTCTACTACAAGGGCTCCGGTCTCATCGCGGACGTCGCGCTGCTGCTGAACGGCCTGCTCATCCTCGCGGGGCTGGCCTTCTTCAACGCCACGCTGACGCTGCCGGGCATCGCCGGCTTCGTGCTGACGCTGGGTGTGGCGGTGGATGCCAACGTGCTCATCAACGAGCGCATCCGTGAGGAGCTGGGCCACGGCAAGTCGACCCGGGCCGCGGTGGACCAGGGCTACGACCGGGCCTTCTGGACCATCTTCGACTCGCACGTGACGGCGCTCATCTCCGCCTTCGTCCTGTTCTTCACGGGGACGGGGCCGGTGCGGGGCTTCGCCACCACGCTCATCATCGGCCTGCTGGCGTCGCTGTTCACCTCCATCACGGTGACGCGAGTCATCATGACCTACTTCGTCCACGGTCGTAACGCGAAGGTCGTCTCCGTCTGACCGGCCGGAGTCCGGGAACCGTCATGCAGATTCTCAAGAACAAGACGAACATCGACTTCATCGGCAAGCGCAAGCCCGCGCTGTTCCTCTCCACGGTGCTGAATCTGGCGATCATCGTCGGCATCGCCGCCTTCGGCTTCAACTTCGGCGTGGACTTCGCGGGCGGCACGGTGGTGGAGGTGAAGTTCGACCACCCCATGACCGCCCAGGAGGTCCGTGAGCGCGCGGAGAAGGGGGGGCTGCCGGACGTCAGCGTGCAGAACATCGGCGCGGCGGACGAGAACACCTTCCTGCTCCGCATGGGCGGCGTCACGCAGCTCAATGAGGAGAGCGGTGCCAAGGGCCAGGCGGCCCTGGAGGCGCTGGGGGGCGTGCGCAACGTCTACTCGGACCTGGCCAACGGCATCATCCGCTTCCGCGCGGAGCAGCCCATGGACTCCGACGCCGTCACGAAGGCGGTGGAGTCGGCGGGCATCGGCGTGCAGGAAGTGCGTGATTTGGGCGAGGCCCAGGGCGGGGCGGGCTACGACTACCAGGTGGTGGCCAGCGGCATGGCGGACCGCGTGTTCGCCGCGCTCAACGCCGGGCTGGAGAAGCCGGACTTCGAGCAGCGCCGCGTGGACTACGTCGGTCCGCAGGTGGGCAAGCAGCTGCGCAACCGCGGCATCATGGCGCTGCTGTACTCGATGGTCGCCATCCTCATCTACGTGGCGTTCCGGTTCGACTTCAAGTTCGGCCCGGGCGCGCTCGTGGCCATGGTCCACGACGTCATCATGGTGGCGGGCTACTACCTGGTGAGCCGGCGCGAGTTCAACCTGACGGCCATCGCGGCGCTGCTGACGGTGGTGGGCTACTCCGTCAACGACACCATCGTCATCTACGACCGCATCCGCGAGGACATGGCCAAGTTCCAGGGCAAGCCCTTCGTCGAGGTCATCAACATCGCCATCAACGACACGCTGGGCCGCACCATCCTCACCTCCGGCACCACGGCGCTGTCGCTCATCGGTCTGCTCATCTTCGGCGTGGGCGAAATCTTCGACTTCGCCATGGCGATGCTGGTGGGCATCGTGGTCGGTGTGTACTCGACCATCTACATCGCCAGCCCGCTGACCATCTGGCTGGACGAGCGCGCCGCGGCGAAGGAAGCCCGTCAGCGCGCCAGCGGCGACGTGGACCACCAGCAGCCGAACGCCGCGTGAGCCTCCCGCACCCGAGGCCTTCCTTCCGTTGAGGGAGGCCTCGCACGCTGGACACGACCAGGGCCCTCTTCCTTCACGGGAAGCAGGGCCCTGGGTGTTTCAGGGCACCCTTCGCTCAAGAAGGTGCGGTACGTGGCCGGACACCGGCGACCGACCGTGCGTGAAGCAGCGAGCCACCATGCGTGCGCCTGCCTGAACGCGCGTGCAGGAGGGGAAGTGTCGGGCTCAAGGTTGGACTGTCCTGGTCAGACGTCTGAGGTACTGTCGCTTTCGTAGCCAATTCATCGAGGAGGGGTGTCGAGCGTGCGGTGGTTGCTTCCAGATGTAGTCGAGCAGGAAGTGGCGTCCCTCGTGGGGGAGCTGTCGCTGCACCCGCTCGCGGCGAAGGTGCTCCTGCACCGTGGCTACCGCACCCCTGAGTCCGCGTCGGCGTTCCTGTCGGACCGGTTGGCGGACCTGCCGGACCCGTTCCGCATGAAGGGGATGCCGGGGGCGGTGGACCGCATCATCCGGGCGATTCGCTCGCGGGAGAAGGTGACGCTCTACGGGGATTACGACGTGGACGGCGTCTGCTCCACGTCGTTGCTGTACCTCTTCATGAAGGAGCTGGGCGCGCCGCCCGCGACGTACATCCCCCACCGGCTGGACGAAGGCTATGGCCTCAACGTCGGCGCGGTGGAGCGCATCGCCGCGGAGGGCACGCGGGTGCTGGTGACGCTGGACTGCGGCATCACCTCGGTCGCCGAAATCACCCGCGCCAAGGAGCTGGGCCTGGATGTGCTGGTGGTGGACCACCACACCGTGCCGCCCACGCTGCCGCCCGCGGTGGCGGTGCTCAACCCGCACCAGCCTGGCTGCGAGTACCCGACGAAGGCGCTGTGCGCCGCGGGCGTGGCCTTCAACTTCTGCATGGGCATCCGCAAGCGCCTGCGCGACGAGGGCTTCTTCGCCACCCGGAAGGAGCCCAACCTCCGCGCGATGATGGACCTGGTGGCGCTGGCCACGGTGGCGGACGTGGTGCCCCTCACCGGCGCCAACCGCATCCTCGTGACGCACGGCCTCCAGGAGCTGAGCGCGGGCCGCCGGCCGGGCGTGCGGGCCTTGAAGGAGGTGGCGGGCATGGACCCGGACGCCTCCGTCACCGCGGGCCAGGTGGGCTTCCGCCTGGGGCCGCGCATCAACGCGGCGGGCCGGCTGCATGACGCCTCGCTGGGCCTCCAATTGCTGTGCTCGGAGTCACCGGAGACGGCGCGCTCGCTGGCCGCGGTGTTGGACCGCGCCAACGCGGAGCGCCAGGGCATCGAGAGCAGCATCCTCACGCAGGCGCTGGCCCAGGCGGAGTCGCTGAAGGACGCGCGCGGCCTGGTGCTGTACGACGAAGGCTGGCACCCGGGCGTCATCGGCATCGTCGCCTCGCGCGTGGTGGAGCGCTTCTACCGGCCCACCGTCATGGTGGGGGTGAAGGACGGCGTGGGGAAGGGCTCGGCGCGCAGCATCGAGGCCTTCCACCTCCATGACGCGCTCAGCGGCTGCGCGGAGCTGCTGACGCGCTTCGGCGGCCACAAGCACGCCGCGGGGCTCACCATCGACGCGGAGCGGCTGCCCGCCTTCCGGGAGGCCTTCGAGAAGATTGCCTACCAGCGCCTGTCGCCGGAGGACCTCATCCCCCGGTGCCGCGTGGACGCGGTGGTGAACCCCAACGAGTTGGACGCCCACGCCGTGGAGTCGCTCCAGCGGCTGGGGCCCTTCGGGCAGGGCAATCCGGAGCCCGTCCTGGTGCTGCGCCGGCAGGTGGCTCGCCCCCGCGTGCTGCAGCCCAAGTCCGGCACGGGCCATGGCCACCTCAAGCTGGCCCTGGCGGACGCGCCGGAGCTGGACGCCATCGGCTTCAACATGGCGGACCGGGCCACGCTGGTGGATGGCCCGGTGGACCTGGCCTTCCAGGCCGGCTTCGACACGTTCCGAGGCCAGCGCAAGCTGTCGCTGCGGCTCAAGGATTTGCGCGTGGCCGCCTGACAGCCCTGGCGCTCAGCTCAGGCGATGCCCCAGCGGACGCGGCCCGGCGTCATCAGCGCGCCGACGCGGGCCAGCTCGTTGAAGCGGAAGCGCTCCGCCTGCCTTTCGAAGGCGTGGCGGCACCGCTCCGAGCAGAAGAAGTAACGGCGCTTCTTGTACTCGGTGGTGGGACGGCCCTCGGGTGTGTCCAAGGTCTTCCCACAGATGGGGTCCAAGTGCTGCCCCTGTCCCTGCGCGTTCTTCATGCCTCGCCTCCCAGCCCCCAGGGGAACCCAGGTTCCCGTCCCGGTGGAATTCAAGAGCACACGGCGTGCCAGTCCCAACTCCTTGAAGTCGCAAGGAGGGGACACGGGCGAAGCGGGGAGTCGGTGGAAAAATCTTCATGGCCGCCCGCCGGAGGAGGCGCGGCGAGCGGCCGGTGAAGGCGACTTCAGAAGGCGGTGCCGAGGCTGCCGCCCAGGAAGAAGTCGTTGTGGTAGCCCCGGCGGTAGCCCATGGCCTCCAGCCGGAAGGCGAGGCGGAAGTTACCGGAGGAGGTCAGCCGGGGCCGGCCGCGGAAGCCCACGCCGTACTGGAGCAGCGGCTTGAGGCCGCTCACCTTCGTCTCCGCCGTGTCGATGGTGAGGGTCGACGACGTGTACGCGACGCCGCCACCCGCCTGGGCGAAGAAGCCGAAGTCGGACTTGCCGAGCTTCAGCTCGTAGGCCGGGGCAATGGTGAAGTAGTGGAGGTGCGTCTTGCCCTGGATGAAGTCGGTGCCGTCGCTGGTGCCGCCGAACGTCCAGCGCACGTCGGCCCAGAGGGCCTCGCGCAGCGACTCGTCGTCGAGGATGCGCCCGTACTCCCAGGTGGCGCGCACGCCCAGGCCCAGGCGCGTCTCCGTGGCCCGGCCGCGCGGGCTGTCCAGGAAGAGGGCGCCGGTGATGAACTCCATGGCCACGCCCAGGTTCGGGTCGTCGAGCCCGGAGAGGGCCTTGAAGTCGTCCTCGCCGTCGTCGTGCTCCTGCTCGGAGACGCGGCGGAAGTCGTCCGTCTCGTCCACCTTGGGGCGCACCTCGTCATAGGAGCCGGCGGCGTCGTAGGCGGGCTCGTCGTCCGGGTAGGCGTAGGGGTCGTCCTCGTCCTGGGCCAGGGCGGGGGCGGACAGGGCGAGGCTGCCCAGGGCGCAACGCAAGAGCCACATCTTCACGGAAGCAGTCCTCATGCTCACAAGTCCAGGCGGGGGCAGGTCGTGCCACCCGCGGCGCTGGGCGGGCACATGTTGGGGTCGGTGCCGACGAGCTGCTCACGCGGAATCTGGAGGTGGTCCATCAGCTCGTTGCAGACGGCCTCCTTCAGGCGCAGGTCGGTGACGTGGGTGATGATGGCGCTGGCGGCCACGGCGAGGGTGAAGCGGGACTGGTCCGCCAGCGTGGCGCGCGCCAGCTGGTAGAGGCCGGGCGTCGTCGTGCTCTCGTCGTTGTACGAGGCGACGATGGCGCGCAGCAGCACGTCGCGCTGACCGGTGGCCTCGCCGGCCTGGTAGAGCGCGCTGGCGAGCAGCGTGCCCACCCGGTACTCGTTGCCGCTGAACGCGCTCAGGTTCTGGTTGTAGAGCTGGCTCAGCAAGGACGCGTCCATGCAGCGGTCCACGCGGGCCAGGTCCCGGTCGTCGGTGATGGGGCCGTAGACGTTGCCGTGAAAGGACGTGGAGAAGAAGCGCGTGTCACAGCCCTTGCCGCCCTGGGTCGTCTGACAGGTGGCGCCGTACGCGTGGTAGTCCGCGAGCCCCTCGTCGAAGGACTTGAGGATGTTGGCGCCCGGGCTGGCGCCGGATTGCTGCCACAGCGTGAGCGCCTCCGGGAACTGCTGGCCGTTGTAGGCCTTCAGGTTGAAGACGCGGTGCGAGTATTCGTGGGCGATGACGCCGGCGTTGATGGCCAGCGGGGCGCGCTGGAGCTGGTCGAAGGGCAGCACCAGGAACGACTCCAGCACGGAGAAGTACATGGCGTTGTCGCTCAGCGGGTCCTTGTCCACGTCCGCGAGCACGAATTCCGGGAAGTAGTACGTGGTGACGGGGTCCTTGAAGTCCGCCGCGGGGAGGTTGCCCACGCCGCGGAAGTAATCGTAGGCGCGCTCCATGCTGTAGTACGCCGTCACCATGTTCCAGGTGTGGAAGTCCGCCGGCCACAGGACGCCGTCCTGGGAGATGTAGTTGGCGCTGACGTCACGGCCGGCGTTCTTGAGCAGCGCGTTGGCGTAGCCCTCCGGCGTGGTGGCGTTGTTCAGGTCCGGGTCCTGGGAGTCGATGACGATGCGCGCGCCTCCCTGGAGGTCGGCCACCGTGCCCTTGAGGCCGACGATGTCGGAGATGGTCTTCAGCTCCACCTCCTGGGGGACGTACTGGCCATTGCTGGAGAGCACCAGGGCGCTGACCTTGACGGGCGCGGCTGAATCGGGCGCACAGCCGGCGGCCAGTCCGAGCGCGGCGGTCGAGGCGATGACTGTTCGGAGCATGCCGCCGTTCTACTCCGGACCGCCCGGAACGTGTATTCCCCCCGTCCGTCACCTTCGTGAGCACGGCGGGCGGGCAGCCGGTGCGCCCTGGCCTCGCGGGCGGCTTTGGAACCCGGAATCCGCCCTGAATCCGACGGTTTGAGACCGGTCCGGGGCGCTCGGATTCCTTGACGCGTTGTTTCCACGATCCGTATGGTGCCCCGCCTTCTTCCCCCTTCGAATCCAGCAGGCGGTGCCATGGCAGTCCCGTTCATCTCCGAGGTCAAGCGTACCCACACTTGCGGTCAGCTCACCGCGACCAACGTCGGCGAGGAAGTCGTCCTCTTCGGCTGGGTGCACAACCGCCGGGACCACGGCGGCGCGGTGTTCATCGACCTGCGAGATCGGGATGGCCTCACGCAGGTGGTGTTCGAGCCGGACCACGCGGAGGCGCACGCGCTCGCCGGGAGCCTCCGGCTGGAGTACTGCGTGGGCGTGCGCGGCAAGGTCGTCTCGCGCGGGAAGAACGTGAACCCGAAGATGAAGACGGGTGAAATCGAGATTCGAGCCAGCGACCTCACCATCTTCAACCGCTCCGAGCCGACGCCGTTCCCCGTCGAGGACAGCATCGACACGTCGGAGGAGAAGCGCCTGGCCCACCGCTTCCTGGACCTGCGCCGCGCGCCGCTCCAGCGCTCGCTGATGACGCGCTCGAAGATGAACGCGCTGACGCGCGCGTACATGGTGGACCAAGGGTTCCTGGAGCTGGAGACGCCCTTCATGGGCAAGTACACGCCGGGCGGCGCGCGCAACTTCCTGGTCCCCAGCCGCCTCAACCCGGGCAAGTTCTACGCGCTGGCGGAGAGCCCGCAGCTCTACAAGCAGCTCTTCATGGTGGCGGGATTCGACCGGTACTTCCAGATCGTGAAGTGCTTCCGCGACGAGGACCTGCGCGTGGACCGGCAGCCGGAGTTCACGCAAATCGACGTGGAGATGAGCTTCGTCACCCAGGACGACATCTTCACCATGATTGAGGGCCTGCTGAAGAAGCTGTGGGGCGAGGTGCTGGGCATCGACATCCCCACGCCCTTCATGCGGATGGACTTCTACGAGTCCATGGCGAAGTACGGCAACGACAAGCCGGACCTGCGCTTCGGCCTGGAGCACGTGGTGCTCACCGACCTGATTCGCGAGCACGGCGAGGGCGGCGGCGTCCCGATGATTTGGGAGGCGGTGCAGAACAAGGGCATCGTCAAGGCGATGGTCATCCCCGCGGAGAAGGCGATGAGCCGCGCGGAGAGCGACAAGCTGGAGGAGTTCGCCAAGCAGGCGGGCGCCAAGGGCCTGGCCCGCGCGAAGGTGGTGGACGGGGGCGAATGGACGCAGTCCCCGCTGTCCAAGACGATCAGCCCCGCGCTGCGGCAGGCCATCAACCAGGCCGTGGGCGCGAAGACGGGCGACCTGCTCCTGTTCCAGTTCGGCAAGGAGTCGCTGGTCCACACGGTGATGGCCAACCTGCGCGTGCACGTGGCCAAGAAGCTGGGCCTGATTCCGGAGTACGGCAGCGGCGGCCAGTGGAAGTTCCTCTGGGTCGTGAACCCGCCGCTGTTCGAGTACGACGACGAGACGAACACCTGGGCGGCGGCGCACCACGCCTTCACGCGCCCGCACGACGAGGACGTGGACTTCCTGCTCACGGACCCGGGCCGGGTGAAGTGCCACCGCTACGACGTGGTGCTCAACGGCTTCGAGATTGGCGGCGGCTCCATCCGCCTGCATGACCCGAAGGTGCAGGCGGAGGTGTTCAAGGCGCTGGGCATCAGCGACGAGGACGCGCGCGCCAAGTTCGGCTTCCTGCTGGACGCGCTGAAGTTCGGCGCTCCGCCGCACGGCGGCATCGCGCTGGGCATGGACCGGCTGGTCATGCTGCTCACGGGCGCCGAGTCCCTGCGCGACGTGATTCCGTTCCCGAAGTCGAAGACGGGCACTGACCTGATGACGGGCGCCCCCGGCGACGTGGATGACCGGCAGCTCAAAGAGGTCCACGTGCGGCCGGTGCCCGTGGCGCCGAAGGCGTAGTCCGTCAGCCGCGCGCCCTCTCGCCCGCGCGCGCTCCCGCCACCTCCTCTTTGACGCGGGGTGGCGGCGGACCCGCCGTGCCATGAACATGGCCACGGAGTGGAGTGCCGGTGCGCAACCGCGTAAACAGGGAGGGCCAAGGGAGGGGTAGGGCCAGATGAAGACGTTCCTCGTGGTCAATCCGCGCAGCGCCAACGGCCAGACGGGAAAGCGCTGGGCTGAGCTTTCCGCGCAGGTCAGCAGGGCGCTGGGCGACTTCGGCCATGGCTTCACCCAGGGCGGCATGGACGCGGCGCGCATCACCCGCCAGGCCCTCCTGGATGGGTATGAGTGCATCGTCGCGGTGGGTGGCGACGGCACGCTCAACGAAGTCACCAACGGCTTCTTCGAGGACGGCAAGGCGCTGAATCCGAACGCGGCGCTGGGGCTGATTCCTCGGGGCACGGGCGGTGACTTCCGGCGCACCTTCGGGTGGGACTTGGAGCTGGCCTCGTCGCTGGAGCGGCTGCGCTCCGACACGACGGAGCCCTTCGACGTGGGCCGGCTGGAGTTCACCGACAACGCGGGCCAGCCCGCCACGCGCTACTTCGCCAACATCGCCTCGTTCGGTGTGAGCGCGGTGGTGGCCCAGGAGGTCAACCAGAGCAGCAAGGCCCTGGGCGGCCACCTGAGCTTCATGTGGGGCACGCTGAAGGGCCTGGTGAAGTACTCGGAGCGGCAGGTGCGCCTGTCGGTGGACGGGGGCCCGGAAGAGGTGGTGAGCGTCACCGCGGTGGCCGTGGCCAACGGCCGCTACTTCGGCAGCGGCATGTTCGTCGCGCCGGACGCCGTCACCCACGACGGCCTCTTCGACGTCACCATCTGGTCCAACTACGGCCTGAGTGACTTCGTCCTCAAGTCAAAGGGCGTCTACAACGGCTCGCACGTCAACTGGAAGGGCACGCGCCGCCTGCGCTGCCGCACCCTGCGCGCCGAGCCCGTGGAGGGTGGCGACGTGTTCCTGGACGTGGACGGCGAGACGCCGGGCCGCCTCCCGTGCACCATGACGCTGCTGCCCGGGGCCATCCGTCTCAAGGTGCTGTAGCGCTCGCGTGCCCCGAATCGTCGCCCGGTCGCCTGTCGGGCGACATGGCACTTGGGACGTGGGGCTGGACTGAGGCAACCTCCTGCATCCGGTGGCGTCCGGCGTTAGGTGCGCTGGACGCACGGCACCGTGGCCGCGGTGCCCGCTGGATTGGCCCAGGAGACGCGCCATGCCTCAAGAGCGAGGACCCGCACAGCTCGACCTCTTCACCGGCGCCGCCGTGGCGCCGCCCGCCAGGGGCCGCAAGGGCGCGTTGCCCGTGGCGCCGGCGGCGGTGCCGGAGTCGCTGGCCACGCTGGGGCGGGAGCTGCCGCGGGGCGTGTACCTGGGGACGTCGTCGTGGACGTTCCCGGGATGGTCCGGCATCGTCTATGACCATGAGGCCCCCGCCTCGCAGCTCGCGCGGGAGGGCCTGGCCGCCTACGCGCACCACCCGGTGCTGCGCACGGTGGGCATCGACCGGACCTTCTACGGCCCCATCGCTTCCAGCGCCTTCGCCGAGTACGCCGCCCAGGTGCCGGACGCCTTCCGCTTCCTGGTGAAGGCCCACGAGGTGTGCACCCTGGCGCGCTTCCCGCTGCACGAGCGCTACGGCGCGCAGCGGGGACAAACCAATGAGCGCTTCCTCCATGCCGCCTACGCCACGGAGGCCGTCGTCATGCCCTTCGTGGAGGGGCTGGGGGCGAAGGCGGGGCCGCTCGTCTTCCAGTTCCCGCCGCAGGACCCGCAGGCGCTCGGCGGGCCCGCGCGCTTCGCGGAGCGGCTGCACGCCTTCTTCTCCGCGCTGCCGAAGGGGCCGCTGTACGCGGTGGAGCTGCGCAACGAAACGCTGCTCACGGAGGGGCTGGCACAGGCGCTGGCGGACGTGGGCGTCAGTCCGGTGCTGGCGGTGTGGGCGCACATGCCGCCCGTGGGCCGGCAGGCGAAGCTCACCCGCGCCTTCGACTCCCGCGCGCTGGTGGTGCGGTGGATGCTCCCTCCGGACCTCGGCTACGAGGAGGCGCGCGCGCGTTACGCGCCGTTCAATCAACTGGTGGATGAGGACGTCCCCACGCGCGAGGTCCTGGCCCGGGTGTGTCTGGCGGCGCTGCGCCGGGACAAGCCCACCTTCATCACCATCAACAACAAGGCCGAGGGCAGCGCGCCACTGTCCGCTATCAAACTGGCCGAGCGCGTCGTCCTGGGCAGGAGGGAAGAGGCTGCGCTTCAGGCCGCCGCCACCTGACTGCCACTTGCCACTGAGCACGCGTCTTGCTTACCTGTGGGGCCATGACAGTCATGACGGTTGCGGCGTTGATGGTCCAGCTGATGGCCGCGGGGGGCGCTGGCGCCCAGGGCGAGCAGGCAGCCGGCCGCCAGCACGGCGACCCGGGCAGCGTCTCCACGAACCTCTCCGCGCTGAAGGGCGAAGTCTCGTCGCTGTCCGCGCGCTTCAAGGCCGCACGCGAGCGGCGCCGCCTGCAAGCGGAGAAGGAGAAGCAGGAGTGGGCGCGTGAGCCGAAGACGTCTGCCAGTCCTGGACGCGAATGAGCCGCCGCTCCCGCCTGAAGGGCCGGAGCCGCCGCCTTCGGAGGACGAAGCTGTAGAAATTCCCATTGATGGGAACCTGGACCTGCACCTCTTCCACCCGCGCGACGTGAAGGACCTGGTGGTGGAGTACCTCTGGGCGTGCCGACAGAAGGGCGTCCTGGACGTGCGCATCATCCACGGCAAGGGCACCGGCGCGCTGAGGCGCACCGTGCAGTCGCTGCTTCCCAAGCTGCCGGAGGTGGAGTCGTTCCGTTCCGCGGGCGAAGGGGATGGAGGCTGGGGCGCGATGTGGGTGCGTCTGCGCCCGGCGGACTACGACAGCCAGAAGTAGGCGGAGGCGATGAGGGAGCGCTTCTCCGTCACCTTCCCCTTGTTGGCCAGCTCCGCCAGCTGCCGGTCCTTGGAGGCGTAGCGCTTCTCCTCCTCGTTGCGGAGCGAGGAGAGCTTACGGCGGTACTCGCGCTCCATCCTGTCTGAGTGGGCGCGGGCCTTGGCCTTGTCGGCGATGTCCTCGGCAAGCCCCACCTGCTTGCGCGCCTCAATCCACGTCTGCCGCGCGGCCTCCACGGCCTCGCGCGACTCCATGAGGCAGTCCTCGACGTAGCGGTCCGCGCGCTCCTTGGCCTTGTCCAGCTCCAGGGCGTTGCGCCGCTCCGCGGCCCGGACGATTTCGTCCTTCGCCGCCACCAGCGCCTGCTCCTGCATCAGCTGCACGGACACCGGCGCGGGCTGACGCCGGCGCTCCGGCTTCGCCGCCAGCTTCACGAAGTGCGCGCCGTCCGCCATGGGCAGGGCGCGGAAGCCGTCCCTGTCGCGCACGAGCACCAGGTGGGCCAGCTTCTCTTCCGGCTTGAGGCCGGTCGTCTCGAACTTGTACGCGAACCACCAGCCCTCGCTGCCCGCGAGCCGCGCCAGCCGTGACGGCAGCCCCGCCGCGTCCAGTTGCAGGTAGCTCACCGCGTCCTGGGTGCGCTCCTTGACGGCATAGGCGGCCTTGGCCACCTCCAGCCGTCCCGAGTTGCGGCTGCCCAGCACGGAGGCGGTGAGGGCGCGCGCCTCCTGCTGGCGCTTGGCCAGGGCCTCCTTCGTCTGCTCGTTCTGTCCGCGAAGCCGGCGCCGCACGTCGCCGTCGAAGCGCTCCAGCACCACCGAGCGCATCTCCGTCATGCGCTGGCTGATGCGGCCTTCCAGCTCCCCTCGGAGCTTGTCGAAGGCGATGTTGATGTCCTCGGGCTTCCGGCAGGACTGGTAGATGTCCAGGATGCGCCGCTCGAAGTCGACGCCGCTCTCCAGCGCGCCCAGGATTTCGTCGGACGCGCCGAACACGCCGTCGAAGAGGTTGAGCTTCTTCTCCAGCAGCTCGAAGAGGCGGGCGTCCGCCGCGTTCATCCGGTTGAGGAAGTTGATGACCAGCACGTCCCGCTGCTGTCCGTACCGGTGGCAGCGGCCGATGCGCTGCTCCACGCGCTGCGGGTTCCAGGGCAGATCGTAGTTCACCACCAGGTTGCAGAACTGGAGGTTGAGGCCCTCGGCGCCCGCCTCGGTGCAGATGAGGATCTGCGTGCGGTTGCGGAACTCCTCCACCAGCGCGCGCCGGTCCTCGGGCGTGCCCGCGTCCCCCGACAGCAGGGAGATCTTCCCCTGGTAGCCGCTCTCCGACAGGAGGTTGAAGAGGTACTGCTGCGTGCGCTTGGACTCGGTGAAGATGAGCGCCTTCTCCGGCCAGCCGTGCGACTTCATCACGGCGAAGGTCCGGTCCAGGCCGCGCTTGAGCGCCTCGCCCTTGGCGTTGACCTTGATGGAGTCCGCCAGGTCCGCGTACTGGCGCAGCTCCCAGACCTCCTGCTCCAGCGCGCGGACGTTGGGGGCCTTGGCCGGGTCGTCCGACCACTCCTCGCCCTCCTCGACGAACTGCTTGGCCTCCTCGGGCTCGAACATCGCCAGGGCCTGCTGGCCCAGCTTCGCCGCCTGGAGGCGCTTCTCCAGGTTGTCCGACAGGCGGCGCAGGGTGGGGGCGATGGCGTAGGTGGAGGACGCCAGCAGCTTGCGGTAGCAGAGCGTCAGCAGCGTCTTCTTGCCGGGCTCAATCGCCGCGGCCTCGGAGCGCTGGAGGTACTCGCTGACCTTCTCGTAGAGGTCGTGCTCCTCGGGGGAGGGGGTGAAGTCCTCCACGATGGAGCGGCGGTTGGTGTAGCGGACGTATTCGCGCACCTGCCGGCGCAGGGTGCGCTGCACCACGGGGGCCAGCCGCTCCTTCAGCTCGACGGCGGCGGCTTCGGGCATGCCGCCGGCCTCGTCCGTCCGGTAGCGGCTGCGGAAGGCGTGCTCGGGCCCCAGGATCTGTTCGTCCAGCAGGGACATCAGCCCGAACAGCTCCATCAGGTCATTCTGGAGCGGCGTGGCGGTGAGCAGCAGCTTGGGCTTGCCGGCCAGGGACGCCCTCAGGGCCTGCCCCATCTTGTTGTTGGGCCGGTGCGCGTTGCGCAGGCGGTGGGCCTCGTCGATGACGATGAGGTCCCAGGGAATCTCCGACGTCAGGTGCGCCTTGTTCGCCGCGAAGGGGTGCGAGCAGATGACGGGGAAGGGCTGGTCGAAGCAGTTCCCGGTGGCGCGCACGGTGCGGCCGTCCACCAGGACGCTGTCCAGGTCGAACTTCTCCCGCAGCTCGCTGTTCCACTGCGCGCGCAGCGTGGCGGGCGCCATGATGAGGATGCGCGACTTCCCCTCGGCCATCAGCTGGGCGATGACGAGCCCCGCTTCAATCGTCTTCCCCAGGCCGACCTCGTCACCCAGCATGCAGCCGCCGCGCGACAGCGAGTCGAGCGCGAACATGGCGCCTTCCACCTGGTGCGGGTTGAGGTCCACCTTCGCTTCCGACAGCGCTCCCGCCAGCCGTTGCTGCGTGTCACCGCTGCGGGCCAGCAGCTCCTCTGCCAGCAGCCGCTCATGGAAGGGCGTCAACGCCGTGGGGGCCGCCGCCGCCGACCCGGACTCCATCCGTGCCGCCACCGCCGCCGCCGCGTTCGCCTCAACCTCCACCCTGAATCCCCTCGCGACCTCCGCCAAGACCGTCTCCATCCGTGGTGTTTTCGAGGTCGCCCGCCGTCACGGCGAGCGCGGACCGGCCATTTTGTTGACGCGCGCCTATCTGTAAAGGGGGTCGTGTCCGAGGCCGAAAATTCGGCCTCCGCGCGATTGGCATGCTTCTTCGCGAGCGGCGTCGATACACGTTGACTGCACACTGCGTACAAAACTTTCGCTGGACTTGACGCAGAGGCCTAGAGCAGTCCGCGCGCCTTCACGTCCAGATAGGCGTTGAGCGTGGCCGCGCCGAAGCCGCGCGCGGGGGCTCGGAGCACCAGCGCGCCCGCGTCCCGCAGGGTGGTGGCCGTGCGCCGGTACTCCGTCTCCAGGCGCGCCGCGGCCTGGCGCGCGTAGGCGTCCTGCGTCCGCGCGGGCACGCCGTGGGCCGCCGCCTGGACGTCCTCGTCCAGCAGCGAGGCGACGACGGGCAGGTGCCGGGGACGCAGCGCCAGCGTGCGCGTGAGGAGGCTGGCGGAGGCGTCCGGGTCCACCAGGTCCGTGAACAGCACCACCAGGGCGCGCCGCGTCTGGCGGGCGAAGGCGAAGTCGAAGGCGCGGCCGTAGTCGCTCTCCTCGAGCGCGGCCTCGGTGCGGTAGAGCGCTTCGGTGATGAGCCGCAGGTGCTCGCGGCCCTTGCGCGGCGGCAGGTAGGCCCGCACGCCGCTGGCGAACGCCAGCACGCCGACCACGTCACCGGCTTCCAGGCCGACACGCGCCAGCCGCAGCGCCGCGTCCACCGCATGGTCCAGCTTGCGCCGCTCCTGGATGCGGCCCGCCATGTGCCGCCCGCAGTCCAGCAGCAGGAGCACCGGCTGGTGCTGCTCCGGCTGCCACGTGCGGACCAGGGTGTGGGCGTGGCGCGCGGACGCCTTCCAGTCGATGTGGCGGTAGTCGTCGCCAGGGCGGTACTCGCGCAGCGACTCGAACTCCCGCCCCTCCGAGGTGCGCCGCCGCTGCGTGCGCGCGGAGGGGGCATCCGAGGCGTGGGCCAGCGCCAGCGCTTCACGGGTGAGCGCGGTGAGGTCCGGGTACACCTTGACGTCCAGCGCCGCGGGGACGCGGACCTGTCGCGCGCACAGGCCCAAGGGGCCCCGCAGCCGCAGGTGCACGTCTCCGAAGCGGGCGTCGCCCCGCGAAGGCGGCGTGACGAAGTAGGTGAGCTCCTGGGGCCTGGCCTGGGCCGCGGGCAGGGTGAGGCGCTGCCGGTGCCCGCTGCTGGCCATGTCCTCGGGAGGCTCGTCGCGGACCTCCACGTGCAGCGGCGCGGTGCCGGTGTCCTGGCGCTCCAGCACCACGTGCACGGCGTTGCGCGTGCCGGAGGAGAGGACGGGCTCCACGCGCCGCCAGACGCGGACGTCCTGGGCGCGCGGGGCCCGGAGGAAGTCCACGACGCAGAGGGCCAGCACGGCCACGTCCGTCGCCAGCGCGAGCCAGCCGAACGCGGGGCTGGCCACCGCGAGCGCCGCCGGGAGGAGTCCCGCCGCCAGCAGGGCCACGGCGAGGCCGGTGGGGACGGGGCGCCCGGCGCTCACCGGGGCACTCGGACCCGCTCGAGCGTCTGCTTCAGCACGTCGTCCGCGGTGATGCCTTCCACCTCGGCTTCGGCCTTGAGGAGCAGTCGGTGGTTGAGGACGCTGAAGGTGACGGCCTTGACGTCGTCGGGGGTGACGAAGTCCGTGCCCATCAGCGCGGCGCGGGCCTTGGAGGCCGCGAGCAGCGCCTGGGCCGACCGGGGGCTGGCCCCCAGGCGCACGCGCGGGTTGGCGCGCGTCTCCCGGACGAGGGCCACCACGTATTGGAGGATGGAGTCGTCACACGACACGCGGGCGGCGCGCGCCTGCAGCTCCAGCAGCGTGGGCGCGTCCAGCACCTGGCCGGTGGTGGCCGGCTTGCCTTCTCGCTGGTGGAAGGCGCGGAGCATGGTCGTCTCCGCCGAGGCCTCCGGGTAGCCCACGCGCACGCGCATGAGGAAGCGGTCCAGCTGGGCCTCCGGCAGCGGGTAGGTGCCCTCCAGCTCCAGGGGGTTCTGCGTGGCGACCACGAAGAAGTGGGGCGGCAGCGCGTGGGACACGCCGTCGATGGTGACCTGCCGCTCCTCCATGGCCTCCAGGAGCGCGGCCTGGGTCTTGGGCGGGGTGCGGTTGATTTCGTCCGCGACGACGACCTCCGTGAAGATGGGGCCCTTCACGAGGCGGAAGGCGTGGTCCTGGGGCTGGAAGACGTTGGTGCCCAGGATGTCCGCCGGCATCAGGTCCGGGGTGAACTGGATGCGCGTGAAGAGCAGCCCCAGCGCGCCGGCCATGCTGCGCGCGGTGAGCGTCTTGGCCACGCCTGGCACGCCCTCCAGCAGCACGTGGCCGCGCGCGAGGAAGGCCGTCACCAGGTCCTCCAGCACGCGCTGCTGTCCGAAGACGGCCGCGTCGAGCGCGGCGGTGAGACGGGAGAGGGGAGAGGCGTCGGACATGGTGGCCGGTGACGCTAGCCCGCTGCCGCGGAGGGCGGCAGCGCTTTTTCATTCGAGGCGCGCGGAGGCTCAGCGCGAGGACTGACCCTTGAGCCCCAGCAGCGTGCCGCCCAGCGTGGCGACCGCGCCCAGGATGGCCACGTAGACGCCGAAGCTGGGCGACGAGTTCATCATCTCCGAGTTGCCGATGGGCGTGGGCACCATCGTCGTGTCGGACGACACCTTGATGAACACGATGCACCAGATGAGGCACACGATGCTGACGACGAGCTGGCCCATCCACGGCACCACCGGGTTCACGTTGGGGAGCGAGCCCTTGACGCGCACCGTGACGGCCGTGAGCAGGAGGATGGACATGACGAAGGCGCCACAGCCCAGGCTCATCAGGCCGAGCACGTCTCCATCCACCGCCGTCTCCTTCCACGGAAGGAAGCACGACATCAGCACCACCACCGCGCCCCAGAAAGCGACCTTGTCGCCACCCTGGAGCTGGGCGAACAGCTCCTTCGCGTCGCGGATGAGCTCATCCGGGTCGGTGACGGCGCCGCCACGCACGTCCAGGTCCGCGCGGTCCCATGGGTCCACCGAGGCAGCGGGCTCGGGAGCCTTGCGAGGCGAGGGCCGAGGCGCCGCTGCACGCGCCGCGCGCTGCTTCGGCGCACTGCGAGCGACGTCCTCCATGCTCCGGATGTTGGTGGAGTCCGAACCGGGCTGCGGCGCTGCAGCGGGCCGGCTTCCGGACTTGCCAGCGGCCGGACGTGGGCGCCGTGGGGGAGGCGGCCTGGCGGCTCGGCGTGGGTCCTCCGCCGCGTCGGTGGACTCTTCTGGCGCTTCGGCCGGCGGCTCCCCCGCGAGGAACGAGCCATCGATGATGTAATCGCAGACGGAACAGATGGACGTGTTGGCGGCTACCTGCGAGCCGCAGCCAGGGCAGTTCAGGACCAACGCTCCCGCTGAGAGAATCCGCTCTCCATCTTCGGAGCGCCGGCCGTGCGTGTCAAACCCCTCGCGGCCTAACCCCTGGATTTTCGCGGGGAATTGACCTAGGCCCGCGCCATGCGCCGCTCGCACTCCGTCCGTGCCCTGCCGACCTGTGTCGTCGCTCTCTCGCTGCTGTCCGGATGTGTCCGCTCCGTGCCGCCGGTGATGCCGCCTCCCGTGGACGCGCGGACGCTCGAGCGCATCCAGGAATGGGAAGACGCGCGCTCGCTGGGAAATGGGGCCCTGACTTCGCTCGCCGCCAGCGCACCGGACGCTCGGGTGCGTGCCCGGGCCCTGCGGGCGCTGGCGCGAATCCAGGACGCGGCCACCCTGGAGGTTGTCGTCGCGGGGCTGAAGGACGCGGAAGCGACGGTGCGTGGAGAGGCCGCCTTCGCCTCCGGCGTGCTGGCCCTGTCCTGGGAGCCCCTGGTGGACGCCGAGCTCGCGTCGCTGGAGAAGGCGCTGCTGGAGGCCGGGCGGACGGAGCGTGACGCGGACGTGCGGCGGGCGGTGGTGGAGGCCGTGGGCCGGCTGGGGACGCCCGGCGCCGTGACGTGGCTGTCCGAGCGGATGCGGGAGGCGGATGTCGCGGAGGCGGCCCAGGCCACGCAGGCGCTGGGCGTCATCGCGCGCACCCGTGGCGCGGCGGTGGTTGCCCAGGTGTCCCTGGCGCCAGCGGAGGCGCTGCTCGCGGACGAGCGGCCGGTGGAGGCGCGTCAGGCGGGGGCTTATTTCCTGGCCACCGTGAAGCGGACCGAGGCCTTGCCCGCGCTTCGCCGCTGCCTGGGCGACGCGGACGCGGACGCGCGGGCGCTGTGCGCGAAGGGCTTCGGTGACGTGGGCGGTCCCGAGGACGCAGTGGTCCTCGGGCGGCTCTTGGAGGACGCGGTTCCGCGTGTGGCGGCGGAGGCGGCGCGCTCGCTGGCGAAGCTGGCGGCGGGTTGCAGTGGACCGTGCACCGCGGTGGACGTGCTGGAGGCCCTGTCGGCGCGAGCCAGGCGCGTGGCCCGAGGCCTGGCGCCTCCGGCGGCGGCGGGGGCGTCAACGCCGGAGGGCGCGAAGGCGCCGGTGGAGACGCTGGCGCGGTCGTCGGAAGGCCACGCGCTGCTGGCGCTGGCGCAGCAGGGGCTGCCCGCCTCTGGCCGTCCCATCCTGGAGTCGCTGCGGCTCGCGCTGGCGGACGCGGAGCGTGGCGCGGCCTCGGACCTGGCACGCGGTGACCTGGCCTGGCTGGATTGTCGGTTGGCGGCGGCGATGGACCGGCAGGAGGGCGCGCTGAAGGAAGTCCTGGGGTGCGGGTACGGGCGCGTGCCCGAGGCGCGCCGCCTGGCGCTGGGGCTGCGTGAGGTGGCCCAGTCGAAGGGGCGGGGTGGGGC
>NZ_JABXEP010000012.1:0-84887 GCF_013372605.1 Myxococcus sp. AM009 | reverse complement strand
AGTCGGAGTGGATGACGCCAGCGGCCTGCGGGGCCTTGTAGCCCTCGTGGATGGTCCACGCGCGGCACTCCTGCTCGCCCACGGTGAAGTACGTCCACAGGCCCAGCAGCTTGTAGCCGGCGCGCACGTCTCCGGCTCCATGGCGCCCAGCAACGCCACCGCGCCGTCGCCCGCGAGCCCCGCCGCGTGGATGACCCCATCCAGCGCGCCGAAGCGGGCCTCCACCTCCGCCAGCACCGCGCGCAACTGCGCCTCATCCGCCACGTCCGCGCGCGCCACCAGCACCTCCGCGCCGGCGGCCTCCAGCGCCCGCACCGCGCGTTGACGGCGGCCGTCCGCGTCCTGCTCCGCGCCAGAGCGCCCCACCAGGACCAGCCGCGCCTGCTTCGTGCGCGCCAGGGAGTCCGCCATCCGCAGGCCCACGCCTCCCAGCCCGCCCGTGATGAGATAGACGCCGCGCTGCTTGAGGGGCCAGGACACCGGCGTGTCCGCTTCGATGCGCAGCGGCTCGTACGCCTGCACCTGCCGGTGTGGGCCACGCCAGGCCACCACCGGCTCCGAGGCGTCCGACGTCACCTCCCGCACCAAGGCGTCCACCGACGGCGCGCGGACGTCCACGTAGCGGCACGCCAGGGTGTCCAGCTCTTGCGGAATCACCTTGCACAGCGCCGGCAGCGTGGCGCGCTCCGGAGCCACCGCATCTGCGCTCTCCACCTCCAGCGCTTCGCGCCCCACCACCGTCAACTCCACCAGCCCGGGCAGCTCCGCTCCAGACAGGGCTTGCGCCAGCCGCAGCACGCCCAGGAAGCCGCGCGCCTGGGCCTCGTCGAAGTCCGGCCCGGACCCATCAAGGCTCCAGAGGTACACCACGCGCTCCACGTTGAAGTCCCCAGCCTTCAACACGCTCAGCAACCGGGCGTGGTCCTCACGCGCTCGCCCATCCACGGTGAACTCGCGCTCCGACACCTGACGAAAACCGGGGCCGGGCGTCACGCGGACGACGCCGTGGCCCAGGCGCTCCAGCCGCTCCGCCAGGGCCGCCCCCAGGCCCCCCGCGTCCTGGTAGACCATCCATCCGCGCGGCGTCACCGGCCCCGCCTTGGGCAGCAACGGCGCGCGCTGCCACGACGGCAGATAGAACCAGCCGGCCACGTCCGCGCTCTTGCGCGCGAGCCCCTTGCGACGCGAGGAGGACGCCTCCGGCGCCAGCCAGTACTCCTGCCCCTCGAAGGGATAGGTCGGGAGCGGCACGCGCAGCCGCCGGGCGCCGCCGTGCACCGCGCGCCAGTCCACCTCCACGCCCGCCGCCCAGAGCCGGCCGACGGTGGTGGAGAGGAACGCGTCATCCGGCACCGGGTCCTGAGGGTGACGCAGCGAGGAGAGCACCGAGGGCGCTTTGGGCCCGTTGAGCTGCAGGCGCGCCAGCGTCCCCAGCGTGCGGCCCGGACCAACCTCCAGGTAGACGCGGCCAGGCTGCGTGGCCAGCGTGCGGATGCCGTCCCCAAAGCGCACCGTCTGCCGCAGGTGCCGCGTCCAGTACGCCGGGTCCACCGCCTCCTCGGGCGTCATCCACGTGCCCGTGACGTTGGAGACAAGGGGCAGCGTGGGGGCACTGCGCGTCAGGGTCCCCACGAAGGACTGGAAGCGCGCGAGGATGGGCTCCACCAGGTGCGAGTGCGCCGCCACATCGATGGGGATGTGACGGAACTCCACCTCGCGGTTCGTCAGCTCCGCGGCCAACGCCTCCACGGCCTCCACCGTTCCAGCCACCGCGCATTGGGCGGGCCCGTTCATCGCGGCGATGGACAGCGAGTCCCCCAGCAACGGACGAAGCTCCGCTTCGGGCAACGGGACGCTGAGCATGCCGCCGCCTGGCAGCTCCTCGAAGAGCTGGCCGCGCAGCACCACCAGCGCCAGGGCGTCCTCCAGCGAGAAGATGCCCGCGAGGCAGGCCGCGGCGTACTCGCCCAGGCTGTGGCCGATGAGCGCCTCCGGCTTCACGCCCCAGGATTGCCACAACCGCGCCAGCGCATATTCCACGGTGAAGAGCGCGGGCAGCGCCAGCGAGGTGCGCTTGAGGCGCTGCACGGCCTCCGCGGCCTTCGTCGCGTCCGGGTACATGACTGGCCGCAGGTCGAACCCCAGCCGTGGCATCAGGAGCTCGCAGCAGCGGTCCACGGCCTCGCGGAACACCTGCTCGGAGGCGTAGAGGCCACGGCCCATGTCCGGGTACTGCGCGCCACCGCCGGGGAACATGAACACGGCCGACGGCGTGCCGTTGCCCGGGGCCAGGGTGAAGATGCGCTGCGGGTCCCTGGACTCCAGCGCCGCCACGGCGCTTGCCCGATCTTCACAGACCACCACCCGGCGGAGCTCCATGGGCTTGCGCCCCACCTCGAGCGTCCAGGCCACGTCCGCGAGCTGCTGCTCCGGGTGGGCCTTGAGGTGCGCCAGCAGCGCGGCCGTCTGGGACTCCAGCGCCGAGGGCGTCTTCGCGGACAGGACCAGGAGCTGCCACGGGCGCGCCGCGTCCCCCGCGAGCGTGACGGGCGCTTCCTCCAGGATGACGTGCGCGTTGGTGCCACCAATTCCAAACGAGCTCACCCCCGCGCGCCGAGGTGTCTCCCCTTCCGGCCACGGCTTGAGCGTGGCGTTGACGTAGAAGGGGCTGCTCGCGAAGTCGATGCGCGGGTTGGGCTGCTCGTAGTGGAGGCTGGGCGGAAGCTCGCCATGCTCCAAGGCGAGCACCGTCTTCAGCAGGCCGGTGACTCCCGCCGCCGCGTCCAGGTGACCCACGTTGGTCTTCACCGAGCCCAGCCCACAGAAGCCGCGCTTGTCCGTCCCCGCGCGGAAGGCCTCCGAGAGGGCTTGCACCTCCACCGGGTCTCCCAGCGGCGTGGCGGTGCCATGCGCCTCCACGTAGGAGATGGACTCCGGGGACACCTCCGCCACGGCCTGGGCGCGAGCGATGACCTCCGCCTGTCCCTCGACGCCGGGGGCGGTGAAGCCCACCTTCAGCGCGCCATCGTTGTTGATGGCCGACCCGCGAATGACAGCGTGGATGGTGTCACCGTCGTTGAGCGCGTCCTCCAGGCGCTTGAGCACCACCACGCCCGCGCCGCTGCCGAAGAGCGTGCCCTGCCCCCTGGCGTCGAACGCGCGGCAGTGCCCGTCCGGCGAGGAGATGCCGCCGTCCTGATAGTGGTAGCCCGCGCGCTGGGGCATGTGCACGGACACGCCGCCCGCGAGCGCCACGTCGCACTGGTAGCCCAGCAGTGCTTGACAGGCGAGGTGCGTGGCCACCAGCGACGTGGAGCACCCCGTCTGCACGGTGAGGGCGGGCCCCTTGAGATTGAAGTGGTAGGCCACGCGGGTGGCGAGGAAGTCTTTGTCGTTGCCCACCATGGCCGGGAACGTGTCCTCGGCCTGCTGGAACTCCGCCCGCGAGAGCAGGTTGAACAAAAGGTAGCTGCTCAGGCTGGAGCCCGCGAAGACGCCAGTGGAAACTTCCAGCCTGCCTGGGGCGTAGCCCGCCTGCTCCAGCGCCGACCAGGCACACTCCAGGAAGATGCGATGCTGCGGGTCCAGCAGCTCCGCCTCGCGCGGCGCGTACCCGAACAGCGCCGCGTCGAAGCGGCCCGGCCGCTCCAGGACGGGCGCGGCCCGTACGAAGTGGGGATTGGCGAGCCAGCCGGGCTCCACGCCCAAGGCCTTCATCGCCTCACTGGTAAAGAACGTAATGGCTTCCCTGCCCTCACGCAGCAGGCGCCAGAAGGCTTGCACGTCTTCGGCGCCGGGCACGCGGGCGGCCATGCCGACAATGGCGACCGCGAGGCTCGCGTCCCCCTCATACCGGGTGTGACGACCCATGATTGTCTACCCCTGCCTGGTACCCGTATGGCATTGCCTGCCGTGGCAACCTCAGCCGTATCCCAGCGATAGCAGCTTATCTCAGTTACCTTGTAAAAGTTATTTTGTGCTTCTTATAAGTTTTGCCAGATGAAGCGACTTTCACTTTTAAAGCTGCTTTACTGTCAGCACTTTGGCGACTCACGAAATCATGGCTGGCGACACCCGCTGGAACGGGCTGGAGATTGCAATCATCGGGATGGCGTGCCGCCTTCCCGGGGCCTGTAACGCCGAGGCGTACTGGCGGAACCTTCGGGACGGCGTCGAGTCCATCACCTTCCTCCAGGAGTCGGAGCTGGAGCCCTCCGTCATGGAGGACCCGGCGCTGCGCAAGTCACCGCAGTACGTGCGCGCGGCGGCCCCCATCGAGGGCGCGGACCTGTTCGACGCGGCCTTCTTCGGCATCACGCCCAAGGAAGCCGAGGTGATGGATCCGCAGCAGCGCGTCTTCCTGGAGTGCGCCTGGGCGGCGTTGGAAGACGCGGGCTACGACCCCGAGCGCTACCGGGAGCACATTGGCGTCTACGCGGGTGCCCGCACCAACACATACATCTTCAACCTCTTCTCCAACCCGGCCGCGCTGGGGATGCTCGGCGCGTTCGAGGTGGGGCTCGGCAACGACCTGGCCTTCCTCAGCACGCGGGTGGCCCACCGGCTCAACCTGAAGGGCCCGGCCTATTCGCTGCACACCGCCTGCTCCACCTCGCTGGTGGCGGTGCACCTGGCCTCCCAGGCGCTCCTGGCGGGCGAATGCCGCATGGCCCTGGCGGGCGGTGTGGCCATCCAGTCGCCCCAACGCACCGGCTACCTGTATCAATTTGGTGGTGTTGCATCTCCAGACGGACGCTGCCGCGCCTTTGATGCGCAGGCGCAGGGCACCCTCTTCGGCAACGGCGCGGGGCTGGTGGTGCTCAAGCGCCTGGAGGACGCGCTCAACGACGGTGACACCGTTCACGCCGTCATCCGCGGGTCGGCCATCAACAACGACGGCGCGCAGAAGGCCAGCTTCAACGCGCCCAGCGTCCAGGGCCAGTCACGCGTCATCCGCGACGCGCTGCTGACCGCGGAGGTGGACGCGCGGAGCATCAGCTATGTGGAGGCCCATGGCACGGGGACGCAGTTGGGAGACCCCATCGAGGTGCGCGCGCTCACCCGCGCCTTCAGGACGAGCACGAAGGACACGGGCTTCTGCGCGCTCGGCTCGGTGAAGCCCAACATCGGGCACCTGGATGCCGCGTCCGGCATCGCCAGCCTCATCAAGACGGTGCTCGCGCTGAAGCACCGGAAGCTGCCGCCCACGCTGCACTTCCAGGCGCCCAACCCGCAGATTGACTTCGCCGCCAGTCCCTTCTTCGTCAACGCGACCCTGCGGGACTGGGCGCCGGGCCCCTCCCCGCGCCGAGCCGGCGTCAGCGCCTTCGGCATTGGTGGCACCAACGCGCACCTCATCCTGGAGGAGGCCCCCGCCGTGGCCCCCACCGCGGATGCCCGTCCCTGGTACGTGCTGCCGCTGTCGGCGAAGACACAGAGCGCCCTGGATGCCGCGACGGAGGCGCTGGCCACCCACCTGGAGCAGCACCCGGAGCTGGCGCTGAAGGACGTGGCCTACACGCTGCAAGTGGGGAGGCAGGCCTTCCAGCACCGCCGCGTCGCCGTGGTGAAGGACCGGGAGCACGCCCTCCGCGTGCTGCGCGGCGAAGAGCCAGAGCGGCTGGCCACGCTGAAGCAGGAGTCGCGAGGCCGCCCCGTGGCGTTCCTCTTTCCAGGGGGCGGCACCCACCACCTGGGCATGGGCGCGGGCCTGTACCGCACGGAGCCCGTCTTCCGAGAGGCCGCCGACGAGGTCGCCAGCGTCCTGCACCGGCACCTGGGCGTGGACCTGCGCACGGTGCTCTATCAGGAGCCCCTTCAGGAGGTGCCGGGGCTCTCCCGCAACACGCTCGCGCTGCCCGCCATCTTCCTGACCGAGTACGCCCTGGCGCGGCTGTGGCGCTCATGCGGCGTGGAGCCGGAGCAGATGCTGGGCCACAGCCTGGGCGAGTACGCGGCGGCGTGCCTCGCCGGGGTGCTGTCGGTGGAGGACGCGGCGACGCTGGTGGCGCTTCGTGGCCAGCTCATGGATGAGCTGCCCGCCGGGTCCATGCTGAGCATCAGCCTCCCCGAGGCGGAGGTGGTGCCGCTGCTGGGCCAGGAGCTGGACCTCGCGGCGGTGAACGCGCCCGCGCAGTGCGTGGTCTCCGGCCCGCTGGCGGCGGTGAAGCGACTGATGACGGAGCTGACGGCGCGGGGCGTGGAGCACCGCCAGTTGCACGTGGAGGCGGCGGCGCACTCGCGGATGCTGGAGCGCATCCTGCCGCGCTTCCACGAGCGCGTGTCCCGCCTGACGCTCCGCCCGCCCGAGCGACCCTACATCTCCAGCCGCACCGGCCGGCCCGTCACGGGAGACGAGGTGACGCGGCCACAGTACTGGGTGGACCACCTGCGCCACGCGGTGCGCTTCCGGGACGGCATGCAGGCGCTGCTGGAGGACCCGTCGCGGGTGCTGCTGGAGGTGGGCCCCGCGCAGTCGCTGACCGCCGTGGCGCGGCTCCAGGGCGAGCCCGCCGGCGCGCGCACCATCGTCCCCTCCGCCCGACACCCCAAGGACGATCAACCGGACGAGGCCGTGTTCCTGAGCGCGCTGGGACGGCTGTGGCTCGCGGGCGTGGAGGTGGACTGGAGCGGCGTGCACGGAACGGAGACGGTCCGGCGAGTCTCCCTTCCCACGTACCCCTTCGAGGGGCAGCGGTACTGGGTCGCGCCGATGGACCGGTCCGCCGCGCTGCTGGCCTCACAGGCCGCGGGCACCCGCAAGCTGGCCGACGTCGCGGACTGGTTCCACCTGCCCTCGTGGCGGCGCACGCCTCCGGCCACGCTGGCGCCCTCCGCGCTCGCCCAACCTCGGTGCTGGGTGGTGTTCACCGACGGAGGCCCGCTGGCCTCCCGGCTCGTCTCGCGGCTGGAAGAGGCGGAACAGCACGTCGTCACCGTTTCCGCGGGCGCCGCGTTCTCCCGTGACGGCGAGCGGCGCTTCACCGTGGCACCGGGCGCACCTGGAGACTACGTCGCGCTGCTGAGCGCGCTGGCGGACACGACACCCCGCCCCGAGATATTCGTCCACCTGTGGAGCCTCACGCCGCGGGACGAGCGCGAGTCCGTGCTCACGCGCTTCCAGGCCGCGCAGGCGGTGGGCTACTCCAGCGTGGTCCACCTGGGACAAGCGCTTGCCGGACTGAAGGATGCGCGCCCCCTGCGGTTGGAGGTCATCTCCAACCACCTGCTCGACCCCGACGGCCGTGCGGAGGCCCTGCCGGAGAAGGCGCCCCTGTTGGGCCCCTGCCAGGTGCTGGCGCAGCAACAGGTGCACATCACCGCGCGCGGCATCGATGTGCTCCTCCCTGGCGCAGAGGGCGCTCCGGCGCTGGCCGAGCAGCTCGTCGCCGAGATTGCCACGGAGGCACGAGACTTCCGGGTGGCCTTGCGCGGTTCACGCCGCTGGGTCCAGGAGCTGTCGCCCGTCCGGCTGACGGAGACGGCTGCCCCCGCGCGACCGCTGCGTGAGCGCGGCGTGTACCTCATCACCGGCGGCCTGGGCCGCGTGGGCCTACTGCTGGCCGGCCATCTGGCGCGCACGAAGCAGGCGCGGCTGGCGCTGGTGGGCCGCACGCCGCTGCCTCCGCGCCGCCTCTGGGACGACTGGATTTCCACCCAGGGCGAGGACGACGACGCCAGCCTGCTCATCCAGCGCGTGCGTGAGTTGGAGTCACATGGCGCCGAGGTGCTCGTCCTGAGCGCCGACGTGTCCAAGCCGCGCTGGATGCGGGAAGTCCTGGCCGAGGTGGACCAGTGCTTCGGCGCGCTCCACGGGGTGCTGCACTGCGCGGACCTCCCTCCGCGCTCCACGACGAACCCGGACACGGAGGCCCGCTTCCGCGCCAAGGTGCGCGGCACCTACGTGCTGGAGGACGTCCTGCGCGGCCGGGCGCTGGACTTCGTGATGCTGTTCTCCGCGTCGGCCGCCGTGCTGTCTCCGTTCGACGACACGCCTTCGACGGCGGCCAACCTCTTCGTGGACGCGTTCGCGGCCCACCGCAGCCGGGACTCGGGAACCCCCTGGATGAGCGTGGCGTGGGATCCGTGGCCGCGCGCGGCTGGCGCTGACGACGCGGGAGCGCCAGAGCTCGCGCCGTATGCGATGACCGAGGCCGAGGCCACCGAGGCCTTCCAGCGCGTCGTCACGGGCGGCCTGGATGGTCCGGTGGTGGTGGCCACGGGCGACGTGTCACGTCGGCTGACCGCGTGGCTCCAGCGCGCCGTCACTCCGTCCAAGGTCACCACTCGCAAGGCCCGCACCGGAGACGAGGAGCCCCCCGCCAACGAGCTGGAGCGCCTCATCGCGGGCCTGTGGCAGGAGGTGCTGGGCGTCGAGCAGGTGGCGCGGCACGACCACTTCTTCGAGCTGGGCGGGCACTCGTTGCTCGCCACGCAGGTCGTCGGGCGGCTGCGCTCACGGTTGCAGTTGGACCTGAATCTGGCGCTGCTCTTCACGTCGCCAACCGTGGCGGGTCTGGCGAAGGCGATCGCCGACCTCCAGGCGCGGCAACAGGAATCCCTCTATCGCGAGCTGCTCGACCGGGTCACCCGCGTCTCCGAGCAGGAGCTCGCCGAAGAGCTTCGACGCCGCGGCGTAAAGGCCGCGTGAACGGACGCTCCAGCCCCCGCTGGAGCACCCGGTCCCCCTCTCTTTTGGATATCGATTTCGATGACTGACCTCACTCGGGCTCTCGAGCAGCTCTCTCCCGCGCAGCGCGCCCTCCTCGACCTGCTCGTCCAGGAGCAGCAGTCGGCGCGGCCTCACGCGACGGCGCCCGTCCTGGTCCGGCGCGAAGGCAACGAGCCCGCGCCGGCATCCTTCCCTCAGCAGCGCCTGTGGGTCCTGCATGAGCTGGATCCCAGCAGCATGGCTGCCTACAACGTCCACGTGAGCGTGGAGTTCTTCGGGCGGCTGGACCGGGCCCTGCTCACGCGCTGTGTGAACGAGGTCGTGCGCCGTCACGAAGCCCTGCGCACGACGCTGCGGAGCCACGGCGGAGACCCCGTGCAGGTGGTCGCGCCCTCGCTGGAGCTCACCCTTCCCGAGGAGGACCTGTCGACGTTGTCCCTGGAGGCCCAGGGCGACGAGGTCCGCCGCCGCATCATCGCCGAGGCCAACTTCGAGTTCGACCTCTCCGCCGGGCCCCTGTTGCGGGTCGGCATCCTGCGGCTCGACGCGCAGCACGCCCTGGTGCTGTTGACGCTGCACCACTCCGTGACGGACCAGTGGTCGCTGGGCGTGTTCCTTCAGGAGTTGATGGCGCTCTACAAGGCCTTCGAGGAGGGCCTGCCTTCGCCCCTGCCGGAGCTGGAGCTCCAGTACCCGGACTATGCGCGGTGGCAGCGCGAGCAGCTCGAGACGCGGGAGCTCGCCGGCCAGCTCGACTACTGGCGGCGGCAGCTCACGCCGCAGCCTCCCGCGCTGGGGGTGCCATCGGACCATCCCCGCCCGGCGCTGAAGACGTATCGCGGCGGATGGCACCACTTCCGGCTCGAGCCAGAGCTGGCGCGGAAGCTCAAGCAACTGGCGCAGAAGGAAGGCGCGACGCTGTTCATGGTCCTGATGGCGGCCTACCAGGCGCTGCTGCACCGCTACAGTGGCCAGCAGGACTTCGCGGTGGGCTCACCGGTCGCCAACCGCCGGGCGCCCGAGCTCGAACCGCTCATCGGCTTCTTCGTCAACATGCTGGTGATGCGCGCGGATGCGGCGGGAGACCCGACCTTCCGCGCGTTCCTGCACCGGGTGCGGCAGGTCTGCCTGGAGGCCTACTCGCACCAGGACGTGCCCTTCGACAAGTTGGTGGAGGAGCTGCAACCGCCTCGCGACCCCAGCCGCAACCCGTTCTTCGAGGCCGTCTTCGTCCTCCAGAACGTGCCGCAGCCAGCCTTGCGGATTCCGGGCCTGCTCGCGCGCTACGTGGAGCTGGACCTGGGCGCGTCCCAGTTCGACCTGCTGATGGAGCTGCGCGAGGACCGGCCGGACCGGTTCATCGGCCGCATCGAGTACTGCGCGGACCTGTTCGACGCGAAGACTGTTGAACGGATGGAGCGCCACTACGTGCGGCTGCTGGAGAGCGTCGTGGAGAACGCCGACCAGCGCCTCTCCGAGCTGCCGCTGCTACGCACCGAGGAGCGCCAGCAACTCCTGGCCGACGGCAGCGCGACGTCCGCCGAGTTCCCGCGAGACACGCCGATTCACGCGCTCTTCTCCGAGCAGGCGGCCCGCACGCCGGACGCAGTGGCGCTCATCAAGGGTGAGAATGTCGTCACCTACGCGGAGCTGGAGCGCCGCGCGAATCAACTGGCGCATCACCTGCGAGCATCCGGCGTCTCCCGAGGCACCCGCGTGGGCCTGTGCCTGGAGCGCTCACCGGACCTGGTGGTGGGCCTGCTCGCCGTTCTCAAGGCGGGCGGCGCCTACGTGCCCATCGACCACCACTACCCCGCTGAGCGCATCTCCTTGCTGCTTCAGGAGGCCGGTGTTGGCGTGCTCGTCACGACGAAGTCACTGGCCGAGGGGCTCCCTGCATCCAACAGCAAGCGCGTCTGCGTGGACACGGACGCGGACCTCATCGCCGCCCTGCCACATGACGCGCCTCCCTCCGTGGCCATGGGCGGAGATGACCTCGCCTACGTCATGTTCACCTCCGGCAGCACCGGCCGGCCCAAGGGTGTCTGCGTTCCCCACCGCGCCGTCGCTCGCCTCGTCCTCGCCAATCCCTTCATCCACTTCGGCCCCGACGAAGTCTTCCTCCAGCTCGCACCCGTCGCCTTCGACGCCTCCACCCTGGAGCTCTGGGGCGCCCTGCTTCACGGCGCTCGCCTCGTCCTCGCTCCGCCCCACTCGCCCTCCCTTGACGAGCTCGCCGCGCTCCTGACTCAACACCGCGTCTCCACCCTCTGGCTCACCGCCGCCCTCTTCGAGCAGATGGTGCTTCACCAGGGCACCGCCTTGGCCGCTGTCCGGCAGCTCCTCGCTGGCGGGGACGTCCTGCCTCCGCTTCGCGTCCGCCAGCACCTGGAGCGCATTCCCCACGGCGCCGTCCTCGTCAACGGCTACGGCCCCACCGAGAACACCACCTTCTCCGCCACACACTCCCTCCGCGCGGGCCAGTCCTTCGGCACCTCCGTCCCCATCGGCAGGCCCCTGGCGCACTCCTCCGCCTTCGTCCTCGACTCGCGCATGGAGCCCGTCCCCGTCGGCGTCCCTGGCGAGCTCTTCGTCGGGGGGGACGGCCTCGCCTGGGGCTACCTCCACCGCCAGGAGCTGACAGCCGAGAAGTTCCTCCCCCACCCCTTCTCGGAAACGCCCGGCGCTCGCCTCTACCGCACGGGGGACCTCGTCCGCTGGCGGGCCGACGGCTCGCTGGAGTTCCTCGGCCGCTCCGACTTCCAGGTGAAGGTGCGCGGCTTCCGCATCGAGCTGGGCGAAATCGAAGCTGTCCTCCTGCAGGCCCCGGGCATCCAGGAGGCGGTCGTCCTCGCTCGGGAAGACGCTCCTGGCGACAAGCGCCTCGTGGCGTACTTCGTGCCCACAGCCGCGGCGCGTTCGGAAGAACAGACCGCGAACGCCGTGGGCGCCATCCGCACGTTCCTCAAGACGCGGCTGCCCGAGTACATGCTGCCCGCGGTGTTCATGCCGCTGGACGTCCTGCCGCTGTCGCCCAACGGCAAGGTGGACCGCAGGGCGCTGCCCGCCCCCGACGCGGACGTGGCCCGGACAGGGACGCCCTTCGAAGCGCCCCGAAACGCCTCTGAGCAGACCCTGGCCGACATCTGGGCCGAGGTCCTGGGCCTCCGTCAGGTCGGCATTGACGACAGCTTCTTCGAGCTGGGCGGCGACTCGATCCGCAGCATCCAGGTCATCGCGAAGCTGCGCGAACAGGGCCTGGAGCTGCCCACGCTGGAGCTGCTCCAGCGCCCGACGATTCGCGAGCTCGCGGGCGTCATCAAGGCCACGAGTGAGTCCCCGGCGAGCCAGGTCGCGCCGTTCAGCCTCGTGTCCGAGGCCGACCGTCAGCGACTGCCCGAGGACGTGGAGGACGCCTACCCGCTGGCCGCGCTCCAGTCAGGCATGCTGTTCGAGAGCGCGCTGGATGCCTCGGCCGGCATCTACCACGACATGTTCAGCTTCCATGTGGAGATGGCGCTGAACGAACCGCTGTTGCAGCAAGCCTTTCGGGAGCTGTTCGCGCGTCACGCCATCCTGCGCACGTCGTTCCACCTGGACGGCTACGAAGAGCCCCTGCAGCTCGTCCACCGGGAAGTTGAACCGCCGCTGAAGTTCGAAGACCTCCGGCACCTGGAGACCGCCCAGCAAACAGCCTGCATGCAGGCGTGGGCGGAGAAGGAACGCGTCCAGCCCTTCACCTGGAACCAGGCACCGCTGATGCGGCTCCGCGTGCATCGCCGGTCGGAGACCACCGTCCAACTGACCATCGTCTTCCACCACGCCATCCTCGATGGCTGGAGCGCCGCGACCCTTCTCTCGGAGCTCTTCGGCCGCTATCTCGAGTTGCTGGAGGGGACTGACGCCCCCGTCGCGCCGTCCCCGGCCGCCACCTACCGGCAGTTCGTGGCGCTGGAGCGCGCAGCCCAGCAGTCCGCGGAGAGCGAGCGCTTCTGGCTGAGGCGCATGGACGGCGTGGACCCAGCGAGTCCGCGCCCGCCCCGCTCCCGGGACGAAGAGCGCGTGCTGCACACCCACGACGTGCGCATCCCTGTTCCGCTTCAGCAGGCCTTGCTCCGCGTGGCTCACGAAGCGGGCGTCTCCCTCAAGACGGTGCTGCTGGCCGTGCACCTGCGCGTCCGCGGCTTTGTCGAAGGCAGCACGTCCGTCGTCACCGGCATCGTCACCAACGGCCGTCCGGAGGTCGTCGACGGTGAGCGGATGATTGGCCTGTTCCTCAACAGCGTGCCTTTCCCGGTGACGCTGCCTGGAGGCACCTGGCTGGAGCTCATCCAGCGAGTCGCGAAGCATGAGCAGGAGCTGATGCCGCACCGCCGCTACCCCATGGCGCGGCTCCAGCAGCAGCGCGGCGGTCAGCCGCTGTTCAACACGCTCTTCAACTTCATCCACTTCCACGTCGCGGGAGGGCTTTCCCAACAGAAGGGCCTGCGCTTCGTGGACGAGATGCTGGGCGCCGCCTGGATGGAGCTCCCCCTGGGCGTCACCTTCACCCAGGACCCCGACACCTCGTCGCTATCGGTCTCCATCGCCACCACTGGCAACCGGCACGAAGCGGAGCGGTCGCGGGAGCTGGGGCACTACTACCTGCGCGCCTTGGAGGCCGTGGCCGCGGAGCCGCATGGCCGCTACGAGCAGGCTACGCTGCTGCCACCGGCCGACCGCGACACCCTGCTGGAAACATGGAATGACACGCGCCGGGAGGTCGCCTGGGAGGGCTGCCTGCATGAGCGGTTCGAGGACCGCGCGGCGCATTCTCCCGATGCGCTCGCAGTGCTGGACGATGAGCGCTCGCTCACCTACGCCGACGTCAACCGCCGCGCCAACCAGCTCGCCTGGACGCTGCGCGCTCGCGGCGTGGGGCCCGAGGTTCGCGTGGGCCTGTGCCTGGAGCGCTCGGTCGATGTGGTCGTTGGTGTCCTCGCCATCCTCAAGGCGGGTGGCGCCTACGTCCCCATGGATCCGGCCTATCCCGCCCATCGCCTGGCCTACATGATGAGCGACTCGCAGGTCGGCTGCGTGCTCACTCAGCAGCGAGTCGCGGACAAGCTCACCGGGCACAAGGCGGAGGTCCTCTGCGTGGACGACGCAGCGCTCGTGAGCGGTTCGCGGGACGCGTCCAACCCACCGCGACGCAGCGAGCCCCAGCACCTCGCCTACGTCATCTACACCTCGGGGAGCACCGGGATGCCCAAGGGCGTCATGGTGCAGCACGCCTCGGTGATGAACCTGCGCGCGGCGCTGGCAACCACCGCCTATGCAGGGGTGGACAAGCCCCTCCGCGTCAGCCTCAACGCATCCCTGTCCTTCGACGCCTCCGTACAGCAGTTGGTGCAGCTCGCGGACGGACATGCGCTGTGCGTGATGTCACAAGAAACGCGCGAGGACACCCACCTGATGTTGGCGTGGTTGGAGCGGCATGGCGTGAACGTGCTGGACTGCGCTCCCTCGCAACTGCGGCTGCTTCTGGACGAGGGCCTGGCCGCACACCGCCCGTTGCGCGTACTGGCTGGCGGCGAGGCATTGGACGAAGCGCTCTGGGCCCGACTCTCCGCCCATCCTCACCTCGAGTGCTTCAACGTCTACGGCCCCACGGAGTGCACCGTGGACTCCACGCTGAGTCCCGTGCGCGGAGCGTCCCTGCCTCCATCGCTGGGCGGTCCGTTGGCGAACGCGCGGACCTACGTGCTGGACGCGTACCTGCAGCCTGTGCCGGTAGGCGTTCCAGGCGAGCTCTACATCGGTGGAGCGGGCCTGGCGCGTGGATACCTGAGTCGTCCCGAGCTCACCGCTGAACGGTTCATTCCCAATCCGTTCAGCGCCGTCCCCGGCACCCGCCTCTATCGGACAGGAGACCGGGCGCGCTGGCTCCCCCAAGGCGAGCTTGAGTTCCTGGGTCGCATTGACTTCCAGGTGAAGGTGCGCGGCTTCCGCATCGAATTGGGAGAGCTTGAGTCCGCGCTGCGCCAACACCCCGCGGTTCGCGACACCGTGGTCCTGGTGCGCGAAGACACGCCAGGGCTGCAACGCCTGGTGGCCTACGTGGTCGCGGACGCGGAGGGGGCCGCCGTCGTGGACGCCGGGACGCTCCGCCCGTACCTCCGCGAGCGGCTGCCCGAGCACATGGTGCCCTCGGCCTTCGTCACACTGGCGGCCCTGCCACTCACCCCCAATGGCAAGCTGGACCGCGGGGCCCTGCCGGCACCGGAAGCGCCTCGGCACGCCGCCGCGCGACCGCTCAGCACGGACACGGAGCGTCGTATCGCCGCCCACTGGGCCACGCTGCTGCATGTCGAGACGGTCAACGCCGAGGATGACTTCTTCGCGCTCGGTGGCCATTCGCTCCTGGCCACCCAATTGGTGACGCGGCTGCGCCAGGACTTCGACGTCGACCTGCCGCTGCGGGCCCTCTTCGAGCAGAGCACGGTGGCGGCGCTGGCCGCGCGTCTGGACTCCGAGCGGGCCCGCGGCGCCGCGGGGGCCCTGCCGCCCCTCCGGGCCGCGTCACGCGACCGGCCACTGCCTCAGTCCTTTGTCCAACAGCGGCTGTGGGTGATGGAGCAACTGACACCCGACACCGCGACGTACAACAACCCGGCGGCGGTGGCCATCGACGGAGCGCTCGACGTCCGCGCGATGGAGCAGACCCTGCTGAGGGTGGTGCAGCGGCACGAGGCGCTGCGCACGACGTTCCGGAACGAGGGGGACCTGCCGGTCCAGGTCGTCCATCCGCTCACGGCCCTGGAGTTGCCCACCACGGACCTCTCCACCCTGCCCGACAGTGAGCGCGATGCCCGGGCGCGCCAGCTCGCGACCGAGGAGGCCCACCTCCCGTTCAACCTGGTGCTCGGCCCGCTCTTCCGATCCCGCTTGCTGCGGCTGGCTTCGGACAGGCACGTCCTGCTGGTGACGATGCACCACATCGTGTCCGACGGCTGGTCCGTGGGTGTCCTGGTGCGCGAGGTGGCGGAGGGCTACGAAGCCGCCCTCCAGGGCCGAGAGGCACAGCTCCCTCCGCTTCCGGTGCAGTACGCCGACTATGCCCTCTGGCAGCGCGAGTGGATGCAGGGGCCCGTGCTGGAGTCACGGCTGAGCTACTGGCGTGAGCAGCTCGCCGGAGCCCCCGCTGCGCTGGAGCTGCCCACCGACAGGCCGCGCCCGGCGGTGCAGACCTACCGGGGAGCGCTCCTCCCGGTGAACATGCCGACGGCGCTCTCCGAAGCGGTGACAGCGCTGGCGCGCCGCCAGGAGGCCACGCCCTTCATGGTGCTGCTGGCCACCTGGCAGTTGCTGCTCTCGCGCTACTCCGGCCAGCAGGACGTCTGCGTCGGTTCGCCCATCGCCGGCCGCACCCGGCCTGAGCTGGAAGGGCTCATCGGCTTCTTCGTCAACACGCTGGTCTTCCGTGCCCGCCTGTCGCCAGAGCTCACCTTCCAAGAGCTGTTGGCGCAGGTGAAGGCGGCGACGCTGGGTGCCTCCGAGCACCAGGACGTACCGTTCGAGAAGCTGGTCGAGGTGTTGCAACCCGCGAGAGACCCGAGCCGCTCGCCGCTCTTCCAGGTCACCTTCACCCTGCAGAACACGCCACCCGTGCGCCTGGAGCTCCCCGGGCTGTCGCTGCACGTGCTGGAGACGGAGCTGGAGACCGTCAAGTTCGACCTGAGCCTCCTGCTGGAAGAGACGCCGGAGGGGCTCTCCGGCGCGCTGAACTACAACACCGACCTGTTCGAGGCCTCCACGGCCGAGCGCATGATGGGGCACTTCCGCACGCTGCTGGAGGCCGTCGTCGCGGATGAGCACCAGCGCCTGGCTGGGTTGCCCCTGCTGCGCGCCGAGGAGCGTCAGCAACTCCTGGTCGCCTGGAACGCGACGTCCGCCGAGTTCCCGCGAGACACGCCGATTCACGCGCACTTCTCGGAGCAGGTGGCTCGCACGCCGGACGCAGTGGCGCTCGTCATGGGTGAGCGCGTCGTCACCTACGCGGAGCTGGAGCGCCGCGCGAATCAGCTCGCGCACCATCTGCGCGCATACGGCGTCTCCCGAGGCACCCGCGTGGGCCTGTGCCTGGAGCGCTCGCCGGACCTGGTGGTGGGCCTTCTCGCCATCCTCAAGGCCGGCGGCGCCTACGTGCCCATCGACCACCACTACCCTGCTGAGCGCGTCTCGTTGTTGCTTCAGGAGGCCGGCGTCAGCGTCTTCGTGACGCAGGAGTCGCTCGCGGATGAGCTGCCCAGCTCGGGTGGCCTGATGGTCTGCGTGGACACGGACGCGGACCTCATCGCCGCCCTGCCACATGACGCGCCTCCCTCCGTGACCGTGGGCGGAGATGACCTCGCCTACGTCATGTTCACCTCCGGCAGCACCGGCCGGCCCAAGGGCGTCTGCGTTCCTCACCGCGCCGTCGCTCGCCTCGTCCTCGCCAATCCCTTCATCCACTTCGGCCCCGACGAAGTCTTCCTCCAGCTCGCACCCGTCGCCTTCGACGCCTCCACCCTGGAGCTCTGGGGCGCCCTGCTTCACGGCGCTCGCCTCGTCCTCGCCCCGCCCCACTCGCCCTCCCTTGACGAGCTCGCCGCGCTCCTGACTCAACACCGCGTCTCCACCCTCTGGCTCACCGCCGCCCTCTTCGAGCAGATGGTGCTTCACCAGGGCACCGCCTTGGCCACTGTCCGGCAGGTCCTCGCTGGCGGGGACGTCTTGCCTCCGCTTCGCGTCCGTCAGCACCTGGAGCGCATTCCCCACGGCGCCGTCCTCGTCAACGGCTACGGCCCCACCGAAAACACCACCTTCTCCGCCACACACTCCCTCCGCGCGGGCCAGTCCTTCGGCACCTCCGTCCCCATCGGCAGGCCCCTGGCGCACTCCTCCGCCTTCGTCCTCGACTCGCGCATGGAGCCCGTCCCCGTCGGCGTCCCTGGCGAGCTCTTCGTCGGGGGGGACGGCCTCGCCTGGGGCTACCTCCACCGCCCGGAGCTGACGGCCGAGAAGTTCCTCCCCCACCCCTTCTCGGAAACGCCCGGCGCTCGCCTCTACCGCACGGGGGACCTCGTCCGCTGGCGGGCCGACGGCTCGCTGGAGTTCCTCGGCCGCTCTGACTTCCAGGTGAAGGTGCGCGGCTTCCGCATCGAGCTGGGCGAAATCGAGTCTGTCCTCCTGCAGGCTCCGGGTGTCCAGGAGGCGGTCGTCCTCGCTCGGGAGGACGCTCCTGGCGACAAGCGCCTCGTGGCCTACGTGGTGGGCGAAGACGGGGTGGACTCGGTGGATCCTCGAGCCCTGCGCGACCACGTCCTGCGCAAGCTGCCCGAGTACCTGGTCCCCGCCCTCTTCGTCCCGATGGAGACCCTCCCGCTGTCGGCCAACGGCAAGGTGGACCGCAAGGCCCTGCCCGCGCCCGACGCGGACCGAGTGCGGCCAGGAGCATCCTTCGAGGCTCCCCGAGATGAATCAGAGCAGGCCATCGCCGACATCTGGGCCGAGGTCCTGGGCCTTCGCCAGGTCGGCATCGACGACAGCTTCTTCGAGCTGGGTGGAGACTCCATTCGCAGCATCCAGGTCATCGCGAAGCTGCGCGAGCGGGGCCTGGAGTTGCCCATCCTGGAGCTGCTCCAGCATCCCACCATCCGCCAGCTCTCCGGTGCGGTGAAGCACACCGGAGGGGCCGCCTCCGCTCATGACGTGGCGCCCTTCGGCCTCGTGTCCGAAGCGGAGCGAAAGCGGCTGCCGGAAGATGTGGAGGATGCCTACCCACTGGCGGCGCTCCAGTCGGGAATGCTCTTCGAGAGCGCGCTGGATGCCTCGGCTGGCATCTACCACGACATGTTCAGCTTCCACCTGGAGCTGGCGCTGCATGAGCCGCTGCTGCGTCAGGCGTTTCAGGAGCTGATTGCGCGTCACGCCATCCTGCGCACCTCTTTCCACCTGGACGGCTACGAGGAGCCCCTCCAACTCGTCCACCGGCACGTCGCGCCGCCGCTGCGCATCGAGGACCTCCGTCACCTGGAGCCCTCCGAACAGGAGTCCTTCCTGCGCGAGTGGGTGGAAGCCGAGCGCCTCAAGCCCTTCGAGTGGACCCAGGCGCCCTTGCTCCGCGTCGCCGTGCATCGCCGCACGGGACGCAGCGTTCAGCTGACCATCCTCTTCCACCACGCCATCCTCGATGGCTGGAGCGCCGCGACCCTGTTCTCGGAGCTCTTCGGCCGCTACCTCGAGTTGCTGGAGGGGACCGACGCCCCCGCCGCGCCGTCCCCGGCCGCCACCTACCGGCAGTTCGTGGCGCTGGAGCGCGAAGCCCAGCAGTCCGCGGAGAGTGAGCGCTTCTGGGCCAGCCGCATGGACGGCGTGGACGCCGCGAGTCACAGCCCGAGCCGGACCAGGGACGACGAACGCGTGCTGCACAACCACGACGTGCGTATCCCCGCCCCGCTCCAGCAGGCCTTGCTCCGCGTGGCCCACGAGGCGGGCGTCTCCCTCAAGACGGTGTTGCTGGCTGTGCACCTGCGCGTCCGCGGCTTCGTCGAAGGCAGCACCTCCGTCGTCACCGGCATCGTCACCAACGGCCGTCCGGAGGTCATCGACGGTGAGCGGATGATTGGCCTGTTCCTCAACAGCGTCCCCTTCCCGGTGACGCTGCACGGGGGCACGTGGCTGGAGCTCATCCAGCAGGTCGCGAAGCATGAGCAGGAGTTGATGCCGCACCGCCGCTACCCCATGGCGCGGCTCCAGCAGCAGCGCGGCGGTCAGCCGCTGTTCGACACCCTCTTCAACTTCATCCACTTCCACGTCGCGGGAGGGCTTTCCCAACAGAAGGGGCTGCGCTTCTTGGGCGAAATGCTGGGCGCCGCCTGGATGGAGCTGCCCCTGGGCGTCACCTTCACCCAGGACCCCGACACGTCGTCGCTGTCGATCTCCATCTCCACAACGGGCACTCGGCACGAAGCGGAGCGGACGCGGGAACTGGGGCACTACTACCTGCGCGCCTTGGAGGCCGTGGCCGCGGAGCCTCATGGCCGCTACGAGCAGGCGGCGCTGCTTCCAGCGACTGAACGCAACACGTTGCTGGAAACTTGGAATGACACGCGCCGGGAGGTCGACTGGGAGGGCTGCCTGCATGAGCGGTTCGAGGACCGTGTGGCCCTCACCCCCGAAGCACTCGCCGTCCTCGATGATGAGCGCTCGCTGACGTATGCGGAGCTCAATCGCCGCGCCAACCGGCTCGCCTGGACGCTGTGCGCTCGCGGCGTGGTCCCAGAGGCTCGCGTGGGCCTGTGCATGGAGCGCTCGGTCGACATGGTCGTCGCCATCCTCGCCATCCTCAAGGCGGGTGGCGCCTACGTCCCCATGGACCCGGCCTATCCTGACCGGCGCTTGGCGTACATGGTGAGCGACTCGAAGGTCGGCTGGGTGCTCACGCAGCAGCGGGTCGCGGACAAGCTCGCCGGGCACACAGTGGAGGTCCTCTGCGTGGAGGACTCCGCTTCCACGAACGAGCCGCGGCCAGAGTCCAATCCACCGCGGCTCAGCGGGCCCCAGCACCTCGCCTACGTCATCTACACCTCGGGGAGCACCGGGATGCCCAAGGGCGTCATGGTGCAGCACGCCTCCGTGATGAACCTGCGCGCGGCGCTGGCGGCCACTGCCTACGCAGGGGTGGACAAGCCCCTCCGCGTCAGCCTCAACGCATCCCTGTCTTTCGACGCCTCCGTGCAGCAGTTGGTGCAGCTCGCGGACGGACATGCGCTGTGCGTGGTTCCACAGGCCGCTCGTGAGGATGCGGGTGCCATGCTGGCGTGGATCGAGCGGAATGACGTTGACGTGCTGGACTGCGCACCGTCGCTGCTGCGTCTGCTGCTGGACGAGGGCCTCGCGGCACACCGGCCTTTGCGAGTGCTGGCCGGAGGAGAAGCCCTGGACAAGGCGCTCTGGCTCCGGCTGTCCGCCCATCCTCACCTCGAGTGCTTCAACGTCTACGGCCCCACCGAGTGCACCGTGGATTCGACGGTGCGCGCGGTGCGTGGAGCTCCGCTGCCTCCGACCCTGGGCGGCCCGCTGGGGAACGTGCGGACGTACGTGCTGGATGCAAATCTTCAACCAGCCCCCGTGGGCGTGCCTGGGGAGCTCTACATCGGTGGAGCCGGCCTGGCGCGTGGCTACCTGGACCGGCCGGAGCTCACCGCCGAGCGCTTCATCCCCGACCCGTTCAGCACGGCGCCGGGTACACGCCTCTACCGGACCGGAGACCGGGCGCGCTGGCTGCCACAGGGCGAGCTGGAGTTCCTGGGCCGCGTCGACTTCCAGGTGAAGGTGCGCGGCTTCCGCATCGAGCTGGGAGAAATCGAAGCCGCGCTGCGCCTGCTCCCTGCGGTTCGGGACACCGTCGTGCAAGTCCGAGAGGACGTACCGGGCTTCCAGCGACTGGTGGCCTACGTCGTGCCCGACGCGTCACGCCCAGAGGACCAGCCCGAGCTGGACACCGAGGTGCTGCGAGGCCTCCTGAAAGAGCGGCTGCCCGAGTACATGGTGCCCTCGGCCATCGTCATGCTGGAGGCCCTTCCGCTGAACACGAGCGGCAAGGTGGACCGGAGGGCCTTGCCCGTACCGGAGGAGACGTCGACTCAGCGGGTGGCGTACATCGCACCGCGCGATACTCACGAGCTGGAGTTGGCCCGCATTTTTGAGGAACTGCTCGGGGTCACGCCGATCGGCGCGAGGAGCGACTTCTTCGAGCTCGGTGGCCATTCGCTGCTCGCGGTGCGGCTGATGTCCATGTTGCGCGCGCGCACGGGCCGAGCGCTGCCAGTGACGGCGCTCTTCCAGGCGCCGACCGTCGAAGGGCTGGCCGCCTTCCTGCGGCGCGAGCCCGCTCCATGGACGCCGCTCGTTCCCATTCAACGCAGTGGCTCGCGAGCGCCCTTCTTCTGCGTCCACCCCGTCGGAGGAACGGTGTTCTGCTACACCGAGCTTGCCCGGAGGCTCGGCCCCGAGCAGCCCTTCTACGGCCTGCAGGCCCAGGGGCTCGACGGGACATTGTCGCCGAACACGTCCATTGAAGCGATGGCGGCCAGCTACGTGGACGCCATCCGCACCGTTCAGCCACAGGGCCCGTACCGGTTGGGAGGCTGGTCGCTCGGAGCCGTGATTGCCTTTGAAATGGCCCGAATGCTCCAGACGCGCGGCGAGACGGTGGACGTCCTCGCCCTGATTGAGCCCAGCTCCACCTCGCTGGCCCGTGGCGTAGCGACCGACGACGACTTGGCCGCGGCGACGATGTTCGCGCTGGACCTGGCGCGCACGGCCGGAATCGCTCCGACGACGACTTCGGAGGCTCCCGTGGGTGACGCGAAGACCCTGCTGGAGCGAGTGCTTCAGGAGGGCCGCGAGGCGGGTGTCCTCATCCCAGGCGCGGACACGGAGCAACTCCACGCGCTGCTTCGTGTCTTCACCGCCAACGCCCGTGCGCTTCAAAAACACACGCTGGGCTCCTACGCGGGCCCGCTCGCGGTGCTCCGTGGCAGCCACACGGAGTTGGAGCCCGCGGAGCCAGCGGACCGAGGCTGGAGCCACTACGCCCCCCGAGTGGAGGTGCGTGAAGTGCCGGGAGACCACTACAGCGTCCTGCGCACACCAGGGGTCGCTGCGCTCGCGAGTGCACTAGCCGAAGTCCTGGGGCATCCCTCTCTGTCAACGTGAGACAGACCGCACCAGCAGATGGGTACGCAGGGTGACCCAGACAGGACGATGAACCCAGTGGAGGAAGAAGTACGAGGCAGGCGGACCGAGGTGTTGGGCACAGCCGCCAAGCGACAAAGAAAATGCTGGAGGGATCACGTAATTGAAGCTCAAGCCCTTGGGGGATACCTCAGGACAGAGGGGACGCCCACGCCGCGCGCCCTCTCTGGGTGTCTTCATCCGAACCGTTCGTGCGTCAGCGTCGGCTCAGTTGCTCAAGACGCGGAAGGACATGTCGTAGGGCGAGTCGGGGCTGTAGCCGAGCCAGTACTGGACTCCGTCCGCGTAGACGTTGCCACACATGGAGAAGGCGCCGGAGTACGTGGAGAGGCACACCAGCTTCAGGGTGTACGCGCGTCCCGGTAGCAGCGTGATGCCCTGGCCCGCGAAGGAGAAGGTGTACCAGGTGGCCGGCGTACCCGCCGTCTGCGATGCCATGCTGACGGTGGTGGATGAAGCAATCACCGCACCGCCCGTGCCCTCGCTGTCGTGCAGGCCACACGGTACGACGTGGTGTAGTACAGATTCGGCTTGACCCAGATGTCGACGGAGTCGAGCGCCGTGCTCGCGGACAGTTTGAAGCTCTGGCCAATCGCGTTGTTGATGGCGACGTTGGTGTTGCACCCCGCCGTGTCGACCTCAATGAGCTTTTCGAAGGCCTGGGCCTGTCCGGCCACCACCACGAGCGCGCCCACCATGAGCCCTTGGCAGAGCATACCGAGGCGACAGAGGACGGACCTCGGGCTTGTGGCCCGTGCGACGAATGGCACGACCACGGCGTTCTGCAACTTCACATGCGTTGTCATTACATCTCCTCGTGGAGGACCCTCGGCCCCGTGCGCGTCCCGCTCCACCTGCGCTCAGGTTCCTCGACTCCGCCACTTCGTCCCGTGCCCCCTCACATGGTTCACGGGGAGGCCCCCAAGGCCTCGGCGGAGGGGATCAGCAATGAATATTCCACTTACCGGGAGTCCGACTTTTCCGACGGCCCCGGGGCAAACCGAGCGAAAGTCCTGGTCCATTTGCGTTCAGGCGTGACGCTGCCGAGTCCGAATGACACACACTCTCCGTTGCCCTGGGGGCTCCTATGTCTCTGGGTATGTCTTGAATTGGTGCGGGCTGACCCGGGTGGCCTGACTTTAATCCCAGAGCGAGGTCACGTCAGGCCTATTGATGTAGCGGAAGAGGCGATACGCCACCTTTGAGCATGCCCCGGAACATGCACATTCATTCCCCTTCGAAATAGTCGGTATCGACCTTCGGAAGCCGCAGAGACTCCGAGGTCACCCCGACCCCGTGCTCGATCATCAGTTCGGCCAGTCGGGCCCCGTCAATGAGAACGACGCTCCCTCGCGCCTGGCGCGCTGCTTCACGCGCCGGCCCCGAGATGGTCCCAGACGTAATGAGCACGCCCTTGTCCGCGCCCTGGAGATGGAGCGCGCCCATGAACCCCTGGATCTCCGGCGCCCCCACCTGCCCTTTCCACTTCTTCGCCTGAACATAGACCTTCTGGAATCCGAGCCGGTCGAGCGAGACGATTCCATCGACTCCCCCGTCACCAGACCGCCCGGTCCGAACCAACGCCTCGCGGCTCAAGCCGTACCCCAGTGCGTAGAGCACATCGAGAACAAGCGATTCGAACTCCGCTGGCGTCTGCCTGCCAATCTGCACGAGGAGGTCTCTCGCGACACTCGCGCGAATCTGGGCCAACGCATCTTCGATCTGCTCGCGAGGACTCTGCGTTTCCGCCCTCCCCCCGTCGGTGGCCTCCTCGCGGGAGGAATGCGATGTTCCGGTCGCGCCGGAGAGAGACTGGATGGAGACGTCCCTGGCCTCGCTTCCGATTCGTTCTACCTCGGCCTCTGGAACCTTCCCGCCATAGGCTTCCAGCAACTTCCGACCGGCGTCAGTGATTATCCACGCCCCCCGCACAGGCGCGCTCGAAAGCCCCGCCCGTTTCAATGCGTCATGCGCCCAGCCGATGCGGTTTTGGAAGACAGGCTGTAGTCCACTTGGAAGCAGCGCGGTCCGCTCCACTTCCGAGAGTGAGAGGCGGTTCGCGAGTTCCTCATACACAATCCGTGTACGGACCGGCGCTCGCTGCGTGCCCAGATACTGGAGAAGTGGACCGATGAACTGAACGTAGCTGGGGAGTAACATGAATCAGCATCCTCTGGCGGCATCACCTCGACGAGACGTCCGCTCGCCCGAACACCCCGCCACGATGTCACACCAAGCGTCCGCGATGACCGTCCCTGAGCCTGGCGACGCAGAGGGGCTGGAGTATCCCGAGGAAGGGTCTCAACCCGTTCGCCGTCGGGCCTGCGGTTTCGAGCTCCACCCAGGCCTTGATTGTCGCTGGAACCCGCAAGTCCCAAAAAAACAAAGGCCCTGGAATCCTCAGCTTTCGCCAAGAACTCCAGGGCCTTCGATGGTCGGGGCGACAGGATTTGAACCTGCGACCACTTGCACCCCAAGCAAGTGCGCTACCAGGCTGCGCTACGCCCCGGCACTGTTGCTGCCGTGAAAGGGTGCGCCCTTATGCCCCCACATGACGCTCAGGTCAAGCAAGAGCAGCAGGGCGCCGTCGGAAAAACTCACCCTTCCATGTCCTCCATTCCCTCTTCGTCGAAGTCCTCGCCACGGGCCTCGGCCGCGTCGGCGGCGGCCTCCTCGCGGGCGTCGATCTCCGCGTGATCCTCGGGCGGCGCCTCGCCGTTCAGGGCGCTCTTCAGCACCTGGCTCGGCCGGAAGGTCAGCACCCGGCGCGCCGAGATCTCGATCTCCTTGCCCGTCTGCGGGTTGCGGCCCACGCGCGCCTTCTTCTGGCGCACCTGGAAGTTGCCGAACCCGGAGATCTTGATCTTGTCCCCGCGCTCCAAGGTCTCCTTGAGCGTGTCGAACACGAGCTCCACGATTTCGGCCGACTCCTTCTTCGAGAAGCCGACCTTTTCGTAGACACCCTCGATGATGTCCGCCTTCGTCATGCGAATCCTCGGGAAGCCCTCGGGGCTGAACGGCGGGCACTGTTGCAGCCTTCCCAAAGACGTGTCAACCCTCTGACTTCATTCAGGAATTCAGGCGCGCAAGGCAGCTCCCAGCCGCTGCTTCACCTCGTCCACGATGCGCTGGTGCGCCTCGTTGACCTCCACGTCGGTCAGCGTCCGCTCGGCTGAGCGGTAGCGCAGCGCGTACGCCAGGTTCTTCCGACCCTGGGGAATCTGCTCACCGGTGTACACGTCGAACACCTGAGCGTCCTCCACCAGAGGCTTGCCCACCTCCAGGATCACCCGACGCACCTCGTCGTTGGGCAGCTCCAGCGGCACCACCACCGCCAGGTCCCGCAGCACCGCTGGGAACCGCGGCAGCGACCGGTACGCCGGCACCAGCTTCGCGGCCCCGTACAGCGGCTCCGTATCCAACTCGAACACGAACACCCCGTCCGGCAGGCCCAGCGCCTTCGCCACCCGGGGGTGCACCTCGCCCACGTGGCCCAGCACCGTGCCGTCCGCCGCCTTCACCTGCGCCACGGCCTTCGGGTGGTACGCCGCCGGCCCCGCGGGCACGTACGTCACGCCCTCCACGCGGAGCGCCCCCAGCAGCCCCTCCACCGCCGCCTTGGCGTCGTAGAAGTCCGCGCGGGCGTCCTTGTGCGTCCAGCTCCGGCCGCCACCGCGCAGGCCCCACACCAGGCCCGCCACGCGAGGCACCTCGCGCGCCGCCGGACGCTGCCCCTGCCCGCCCTCCGCGTCCTGGAAGTAGGCCCGGCCCGTCTCGTAGAGGGCCACCGCCTCCACCTGGTGCCGAACGCTGCGGGACAGGTTCTCCAGCAGGCCCGGCAGCAGGCTGGTGCGCATCACCGACTGCTCCACGCTCAGCGGGTTGACCAGCGCCACCGGCTTCTCCGCCCCACCCAGCACCTCCAGGCCGCGCGGCGCGACGAAGGAGTAGTTCACCACCTCGTCGAACCCCGCACCGGCCAGCGCCTGACGCATGCGGCGCTCGGCCTCGGCGTGCGCGGGCTCCGGCGCCAGCGTGGCCAGCCCCCGCGGCAGCGTCGCCGGGATGTTGTCGTAGCCGTAGATGCGCGCGACCTCCTCCAGCAGGTCCTCCTCGCGCTCCACGTCGACGCGGGCCCGAGGCACCTCATACGTCGCCTGCCCCGTCCCCTCCTCCACCGCCTTGAAGCCCAGGGCCTCCAGGATGCGGCGGACCTCCTGCTCCGCCACGGCCACGCCCAGCACCTGCTCCACCCGGGCGAAGCGCAGCGTCACCTTCCGGGGCGGCTTCGGCGCCGGGTACACGTCCACGCGGCCCGGGGCCACCGTCCCCCCCGCCAGCTCCGCGATGAGCTGCGCCGCCCGGTCAATGGCCGGCACCACGGCGTCCATGTCCGCCCCGCGCTCGAAGCGGTGCGACGCCTCCGTGTGCAGCCCGTGCCGCTTCGACGAGCGCCGCACCGTGGAGCCCTGGAAGTTCGCCGACTCCAGCACCAGCCGCTTCGTGCCCTCCGTCACCTCGCTGTCGCCGCCGCCCATGACGCCGGCGATGGCCTGCGCCCGGTCCTTGTCCGCGATGACCAGGTCATCGACGTCCAGCACGCGCTCCTTGCCGTCCAGCGTCTTGAGCTTCTCGCCGCGCGTCGCCGTACGGACGACGATCTCCTGCCCGGCCAGCTTCTCCAGGTCGAACGCGTGCAGCGGCTGCCCGTACTCCAGGTTCACGTAGTTGGTGACGTCCACCACGTTGTTGATGGCGCGCACCCCGGCCGCCTTCAGCCGGTCCTGCATCCACTGCGGAGACGGACCAATCGTCACGTTCTCCACCACGCGCGCCACATAGCGCGGGCAGCGGTCCGGGGCGTCCACACGCACCTTCACCTGCTCGGCGGCGGGCGTGCCCGACTCGGCCGGCTTCGGCTGGGGCACCTTCAGCGCGGAGCCCGTCACCACGCTCACCTCGCGCGCCACGCCCAGGTGGCTGAGCGCGTCCGGCCGGTTCGGCGTGACGTTCACCTCCAGCACCACGTCATCCAGCCCCACGGCCTCCGCGATGGGCAGGCCCACGCGCGTGTCCGCCGGGAGGATGAGCAGGCCGCTGGACTCCTCGCTCAGGCCCAGCTCTTTGGACGAGCAGAGCATGCCGAAGCTGTCCACGCCGCGCAGTGCCGCCTGCTTGATGTCCATGCCGTTGGGCAGCTTCGCGCCCACGGTGGCCAGCGGCACCTTGTCGCCCACCTTGAAGTTCTTCGCGCCGCACACCACCTGGAACAGCGCCGTCCCGCCGATGTCCACCTGCGTGACGGACAGCTTGTCCGCGTTGGGGTGCTGCACGGACTCCTTGATTTGCGCCACCACGACGCCGCGAAGGGCCTCCGCGGGGCGCTCCATTCCCTCAATCTCCAGGCCCGCGGCGGTCAGCTTGCGCGCCAGCGCGTCCACGGACGGCGGCAGCGCCACGTAATCGCCCAGCCACTTCACCGAAATCTTCACAGGTCCACCCTCTTCTTCTACCGGCTGGAACACGGGGGCCTACCCGCGGCCCCCTGGAATCTCAGAACTGCTCGAGGAAGCGCGCGTCGTTCTCGAACATCATCCGCAGGTCGTCGATGCGGTAGCGCAGCATGGCGATGCGCTCCACGCCCATGCCGAACGCGTAGCCCGTCACCTCGTTCGGGTCATACCCGGCCGACGTGAAGACGTTGGGGTGCACCATGCCGCTGCCCAGCACCTCCAACCACCCCGTCTGCTTGCAGATGCGGCAGCCCTTGCCGCCGCAGTTCGTGCAGGTGATGTCCACCTCCGCGGAGGGCTCCGTGAAGGGGAAGAAGGACGGGCGGAAGCGCGTGCGCGTGTCGGAGCCGAAGAACGCCGTCACGAACGCCGCCAGCGAGCCCTTCAGCTCGGCGAACGTCACACCCTTGTCCACCAGCAGGCCCTCCACCTGGTGGAACATCGGCGTGTGCGTCAGGTCCGAGTCGCGCCGGTACACCCGGCCCGGCATCACCGCGCGGATGGGCGGCTTGCGGTTGAGCATGTACCGCACCTGCACCGGGGACGTGTGCGTGCGCAGCAGCGCGGAGCTGTCCGCCTTCTTCGCGTGGCCCAGGGTGGCCTCGTCCACGTAGAAGGTGTCCTGCATGTCCCGCGCGGGGTGGTCCTTCGGCAGGTTCAGCGCCTCGAAGTTGAAGTAGTCCAGCTCAATCTCGGGGCCGCTGGCCACGTCGAAGCCGAGCCGCGAGAAGGTCCGGACAATCTCCTCCATTGTCCGCGACACGGGGTGCCGGCTGCCCAGCGCCACGCCGCGCCCTGGCAGCGTCACGTCCAGGCCCGGGCCCTGGAGCTGGGCCTCCAGCGCGGCCGCCTCGGCGCGCTCCACGGCCTGGGCGAGCAGCTTCTCCAGCTCCGCCTTCACGCTGTTGGCCACCTCGCCCAGCGAGCGCCGCTCGTCCGGGGGCAGCTTGCCCATGCCGCCCAGCACGCCGGACAGCTCACCCTTCTTGCCCAGGTAGCGGACCCGCAGTGCCTCCACCGCGGACAGCTCCGACGCGCCGCCAATCTCCCGCCTCGCGGACTCCGCGAGCGCCAGCAACCGATCCCGCATGGACTTCCGCCTCCGTTCCAGGTCCCCGCGCGCCCTGGGCGCCGAGGCAAAAAAAAGGGCCGCCCCGAAGAGGCAGCCCGTTCACTCATCCGGACAGGGTGGTCAGCATCAGCCCACCACCCCACCCGTTCTGTCTCCAGCCTTGGGGGCTGGAGGTGTCTCAGGCCGCCTTCGCGATGTTGGCGACGGCCGCAAAACCCGACGGATCCACGATGGCCATGTCGGACAGGACCTTGCGGTCCAGGCCGATCTTCGCCTTCGCGAGGCCCGCGATCAGCTTCGAATAGGAGAGGCCCACCGTGCGGGCGGCCGCGTTGATGCGGACGATCCACAGGCGACGGAAGTCCCGCTTGCGCTGCATGCGGTCGCGGCTGGCGTAGTCCAGCGCCCGCTCAACCGCCTGGTTGGCGCGCTTGTAGCAGTTCTTCCGACGGCCGCGGAAACCCTTGGCCAGCTTCAAAATCCGATTACGACGACGACGGGCCTTGACGCCCTTCTTTACGCGCATGACTGCCTCACTTCGGACTGCGTAGTTTGGAAGCCCCTCGGCGCAGGCTTACTGCCGCTCCGACGAGGCCACGTAATCCCTGACTCCAGAACCGCGAAATCAGCCCCCGTAGGGGAACATCTCCTTGATGACCTTCTTCGCGTCCATGTCGCGAAGATGGCCGGTGCCGCGGCCGGTGCGCTTGGACTTCGGCGTCTTCGAGAACGTGAAGAGGTGCTTCGCGAAGGCCTTGCCGTGCTTGACCTTGCCGCTCTTCTTCACTTCAAAGCGCTTCTTCGCGCTGCTGCGGGTCTTCAACTTCGGCATCGTCCTGATCCTTCCATGCCCCGTGCCGTTGGACTTGCGCGGCAGGTGCGAGAACCCTCGAAAGATGGGGAACTTGGGCGGGCTCCCCTCGAAAGTGCGCCAAGATACTTAGGTGCAACAGGGAGTCAAGGCCCGTCAGCAAGCCGACAGGCGTCCTGACCTCCCGATCACGGCAGGGCCGCTTCCTTCGCCAGCAGGGCCTCGAAGTCCGTCAGCTTCATCGTCTTCAGGTCCTCGCCGCCGTACCGCCGCGGCGAAACGCCCTCGCCCGACACCTCGTTGTCGCCCACCACCAGGGTGAACGGCACCTTCTGGAGTTGGGCCTCGCGGATCTTCGCGTTCATCGACAGGCCGCGCTCGTCGAACTCCACCCGGTAGCCCTTCGCCCGCAGGGTGTCCCGCACCTTCCGGGCGTAGTCGTTCTGCCGGTCCGCCACCGTCACCAGCACCGCCTGGATGGGCGCCAGCCAGGTCGGGAAGGCGCCGGCGAAGTGCTCGATGAGGATGGCCGTGAAGCGCTCGAACGAGCCGAAGATGGCGCGGTGGAGCACCACGGGCCGGTGCTCGGCGTTGTCCTCGCCCACGTAGGACAGGTCGAAGCGCTCGGGGGCCAGGTAGTCCAGCTGCATGGTACCCAGCTGCCACCGGCGGCCGATGCTGTCCGACACCGCGAAGTCGATCTTCGGGCCGTAGAACGCGCCGTCACCCGGGGCCAGCTCATACTGCAGGCCCAGCGACTCCAGCGCCGCCGTGAGGCCGCCCTCGGCGCGGTCCCACAGGGAGTCATCCCCCAGGCGCTCCACGGGCCGCGTGGACAGCTTCACCGCGTAGGTGAGGCCCACCGCCTTGTAGACGTGGTCCAGCAGCTTCACGAAGCGCCGCACCTCGTCGGTGATCTGCGCCTCCGTGCAGTAGATGTGCGCGTCGTCCTGCGCGAACTGACGCACGCGCGTGAGGCCGCCCAGCGAGCCCGCCGCCTCGTTGCGGTGCAGCACGTCCTGCGTGTGGTAGCGCAGCGGCAGGTCGCGGTAGCTGTGCTTCTTGAAGCCGTAGAACAGGTGGTGCGACGGGCAGTTCATCGGCTTGAGCGAGAAGTCATGCTCCCCCGACTCGCTGTCGAGCACGAGGAACATGTTCTCCTTGTACTTGCCCCAGTGGCCGCTGGTCTCCCACAGCCCCTTGTTGAACATCAGGGGCGTCTTGATCTCCACGTAGCCGTCGTTCTGCGTCAGCTGACGCATCCAGTTCGACAGCGTGGTGTAGAGCGTGGTGCCCTTCGGGGTCCAGAAGGCGGAGCCCGGCGAGTACGGGTGGAAGTGGAAGAGGTCCAGCTCCTTGCCCAGCTTGCGGTGGTCGCGCTTCTTCGACTCCTCGATGCGGTTCAGGTACTCCGCCAGCTGCTTCTTGTCGAAGAAGGCCGTGCCGTAGATGCGCTGGAGCATCGGGTTGCGGTGGTCACCGCGCCAGTACGCGCCGCTGGAGGAGAGGATCTTGATGATGCCGATCTTCCCCGTGCTGGGCGCGTGGGGCCCCAGGCAGAAGTCCACCCAGTCGCCGTGCGTATAGAGCGTCAGCGTCTTGGCGCCCTTGGCCGCGATGTCCTTGACGATCTCGACCTTGAACTTCTCGCCCTTCTCCTCGAACAGGCGCACGGCCTCGTCCATGGAGATTTCAGTGCGGACGAAGGCCATGTCCCGCTTCAGCTCGGCGTTCGCCTCGGCCTCGATCTTCTCCAGGTCCTCGGGCGTGAAGGGCTTCTCGCGGAAGAAGTCGTAGTAGAAGCCCTCCTCCGTCGCGGGACCGATGGTCACCTGCGTGCCCGGGAAGAGCGTCTGCACCGCGCTGGCCACCACGTGGGCGGCGTCGTGGCGGATCAGCTCCAGCGACTCGGGGCTCTTGGGCGTGAAGATCTGCAGCTTCACGTCCTCGTCCAGCTTGCGCGCCAGGTCCATGTCCTGGCCATTCACGCGCGCGAAGAGGGCGGCCTTCGCCAGGCCAGGGCCGATGCTCTCCCGCACGAAGTCCGCGATGGTGGTGCCCCGGGCCGTCTGCTTCTGCGAGCCGTCGGGGAGCGTCACCGTGATGATGTCGGACATACGAACCTCGGAAAAACAGCGGGCGGCAGGCTCTTTGGAAGCCATGCCGCCCGCTGAAAGTCACTCACTGATGATGGGTCGTAGTGGGATCGAACCACTGACCCCTACCGTGTCAAGGTAGTGCTCTACCGCTGAGCTAACGACCCTTGGCGTTGCAGCCGCTTTGGTGGCGCGGGGAATAACAGCGGGCTCCCCCAGCTGTCAAGGAAACACAGAAGCCTTCATCAACTCTTCCCGCGCACCTTCGGATCCGCCGTTTCCAGCAGCGCGTGGATCCGCGACATGACGGCATCGAACATCGCCGGGGTCAGCCGCCCCGTCTGCGTGTTCTGCTGGCTGACGTGGTAGCAGCCCAGCAGCGTCCTGCCGCCCGGCAGGGGCAGTTCCGCTCCATGGCCGAACGCGGGCTTGGGCGATGGCAGCGCCATCCCCTGCCGCGCCAGGGCCACCAGCGCGGCGTTCCAGCCGATGGCCCCCAGCGCGAGCAACACCCGGCCCGGCAGCAGCGCCAGCTCGCGATCCAGGAACGGCGCGCAGCGGGCCAATTCCTCCGGGAGGGGCTTGTTGTCGGGCGGAGCACAGCGCGCCGCCGACACGATGAAGGCGTCCTTCAGCCGGAGGCCGTCGTCCCGGCGCTCGCTGAGGGCCTGGTTCGCGAAGCCCGCGCGGTGCAGCCCGGCGTAGAGGAAGTCACCCGAGCGGTCCCCGGTGAACATCCGCCCCGTCCGGTTCGCCCCGTGGGCCGCCGGCGCCAGCCCGACGATGATGAGCCGGGCCCTGGGGTCTCCAAAGCCGGGGACGGGCAGGCCCCAGTAGCTCCAGTCGCGGTAGGCGCGGCGCTTCACCCGCGCCACCTCCTCCCGCCACGCCACCAGCCGGGGACAGGCCCGGCAGCCGGTAATCTCCTGGTGCAGCGCCTCCAGCTTCGTCACGGCGCCTTGGGCTCCCCGGTGTAGAGCCGCGTCCGGCGGTAGCGCTCCACCACCACGCTCAGGACCACCTTGAGGATGGCCGCCACCGGCACCGCCAGCAGGATGCCCACGAAGCCGAACAGCTCACCGAAGGCGAGGATGGCCAGGATGATCGCCACCGGCGCCAGCCCGACCTTCTCCCCCACGATTCGCGGGGTGATGACGAAGCCCTCCAGCATCTGCCCGATGACGAAGGTGGCCGCCACCGCCGCGAGCTGCCACGGCCCCTGCCACGACAGCATGAGCCCCACCAGCGACAGCACGATGCCCACGCCCGTGCCCAGGTACGGCACCATGTTGCCGAAGCCGGCGATGACGCCAATGACGATGGCCATGTCGATGCGCGCCGCGGACAGACCCGCCGCGTAGATGACCGACAGCACGCCGCCCACGATGAGCTGGCCTCGCACGAACGCGGAGAGCACTTCGTCCACCTCCGCGAAGCGCCGGCTCACCAGCCCCACCGCGCGCCGGGGCAGCAAATCCTTCACCATGCCCATCAGCCGGGGGTAGTCCTGCAGGAAGAAGAAGGCCAGCACCGGCACCACAGACAGGCCCAGCAACGTCACCACCAGCCGCGCCGTGTTGCCCGCGAAGCTCGCCAGGATGCGCGCCGCCGCCGGTCCCGCGCTCTGGACCAGCTCCGACGCCTGCTTTCCCAGCTCGGCGGTGCGCTGACGCACCAGGTCCGGCAATGAACGCCCCAGCAGCCCTTCCACCCTCGGCACCACCTGGGTGCTCGCGCGGTTGAAGAAGTCCGGCAGCTTCGACGCCTCCTCCCGGAACACCGGGATGAGGTACAGCACCGCGCCCACCAGCATCAGCGTCCCCGCCGCGAAGACGAGCGTCGTCCCCCACGTGCGGTCCACCCGCCGCTTCTCCAACTCGGTGACGATGGGATTGAAGATGTACGCGCCCGACAGCGCGAGCAGCACCGGCACCGCCACGCCGCCAAAGACAGACAGCAGCGCGAACACCAGCCCCAGCGAGCCCACCATCACCGCCGACCACCACAGGTCGATGCGCCGGGCGTCGAACTCAGACAGGGCGCTCTCGGCCACCGCCACGGGCTCGGCGGCTTGCACACGGGCCGGCTCGGTTGGGGCCTTATCCTGCGCTCGCGGCGGCGGCACCTCGTGAAGCACGGGGGCGGACCGGGCCGACGGCGACACGGCCGCGGCGGCGGGTTTCACGGCGGCGGGGGGATGACCTTTCCTGCGGCGTCCGATGGCGCTCTCCTCTTCAGTCCCAGCTACGGCGGCGGCATGTCCTGATTGCACTTCACGAAAGCACAGGAAGCGGGCTTTCGTGGAAGCCCGTTCGCTCTACAACCGGCCCGGCTTCACTCCGAACCCGCGCCCTTCGACCCCGAAGCCCGGAGCTGGATGGTCAGCCGCGCGCGCGCCCGGCTGGGCTCGAAGTACGTCGTATAGGGCCAGTACCCCTGCTTCTTCACTTCAATCTCGTGCAGGCCGCTGCCCACTCGCAGCGACTTGGGGGAACCCGAGAAGTCACTGCAGAGCCCCTGCCAGACGCCATCCAGGTACACCTCCGCGTCCACGGGCTCGCACAGCAGGGCCAGGTTGCCGCTGGGGTTCTGGGCTTCCGCCATCAGCTCGCGGGCCTTGAGCAGGGACTCGGGCTCCTGACGCTTCGCACACCCAGCGAACGTGGACACCACCACCAACAGCAGAAGCTTCCGCATCAGCTCGCCGAGGACCTCGCAGTCACTGCGTGACAATCACGACCCGGCCCTCGGCCAGGAAGCGCGTGTTGGCCTCGGCGAGCGCCTTCGCGTCCTCCGAGGCGAGCACCAGGTCGGAGCCCTTGGAACCCTTGGCCTTCACCACCAGGGGCTTGTCCCCCACCAGCGAGGCCTTCTTCGCCGCATCCAGGCTCTGGAACCACGCGGCCACGGCGGCCACGGCCCGGCGTTCGTTGGCCAGCGCCGCCGCGCCGTAGAGCGCCTTGCCGCTGTCATCCAGCAGGCGGGGCGCCAGCACGGGCTGCACGCCGAGCCCGCGCGCATCCACCACCAGGCCCGTGTACTTCTTCGCGCCCGCGCCGTTGATGGGGATGACGGTGTCCGCCGCGGGGGGCGAGAACAGCGACGCGGTGAGGACCGACAGCGGCACCTCCACGTCAAGCTCCACGCCACTGTCGGAGAAGAACCGCCGGGCGACGACCTTGTAGCCGCCCATCGCGGCCTCCACCCGCTTGCGCACCTCTTCGCGGGCCAGCTCGTCCGCCACGGTGCGGCCCGCGCTGATGTGGAGGCGCCCGGCCTGGTCCATGAGGTTCTGGACGGCGGACTGCCTGGCGGTCCGCTCGGCGCCCAGCCGGGCCTGTCCGGGGTTGGAGGCCTTCAGGTCGGGAGCACCCGCTCCCGTGGCCCGCAGGACCTGCCCTTCCCAATTGACGCCCGGTGCCCCTGGTACCGTTTTCACGGCGGCGGCGGCGGGCTTCGGGGCCTTCGCTTCCTTGCCCTGGCCGAACGCCGTCAGTGGCACGGCCAGCAGCATCCCCCACAGCGAGTGTCTCACGGGAAATCCTCCAGCCCCTCGTCCGACGTCGCGGAGCGTGTCAGGGCAGAATGGCTTCCCATTCAACGGGCCTGCTTCCGGGGAAGTCAAGGCAGGCCCCTGCGGCACGGCGGGTAGGCGTCAGTTCTCGTTGCCGTGACGGTCGACGTAGGCGTCGATCATCTTGCGGTGGCGGTCGGTGAGCAGCGTGAAGCGCACACCCGAGCGCTCGCGCTTGACGCCCAGCTCCGCCCACTCACGCACCACTTCACCCTCGGCGTAGATGATCTCCTCCGAGCCCGGGAGCTGGAACTGGAGACCGATGCGCTTGGCCTCGTGCTGAGGCTCGAGCAGCCGGGCGAGGCTCAGCCCTTCCTGGCTGATGTCCGCGGCTCGCGACATGTACGGCACGCCACCCATGTACTTGTTCAGGTAGATGTCGAGGGGCGCCCGCTTGTTCTTCCGCTTGTCGCTCATGGCTTCTTCGCCTCCGTCAGTGGTGCAACAGGTTGCTCCGGGGGTGAAGCAACCTGGATGCAGGGTAGAGGCGCGCGCTGAAGTCGCAAGAAAACGGACGGCGCGCGGAGGCCTCGCGCGCTCGCTGTGCTTCCTCGGTGAATTCTTCGCGCGGGCTTGTGTCTACCGAGCGCGCGGCCACGCTCTATAGTGCGCCGGATTTCATGAAAGGTGGATGCATGCACTCGATGTGGACGGCCGCCCTGGTGTTCGCGCTCGGCGCGACGGGCGCCCAGGCGCAGGACTCGAAGTCGGCGAAGAAGCCCGCGGCCAAGGCCGCGCCGGCGACTCCGGCCGCCGCGCTGTCCGAGGAAGACCGGGAGACGCTCTATACGCTCGGCCTCTCCATTGGCCGTGACTTGTCCCTCTTCGCGTTGTCGCCCGAGGAGCTGAAGGTGCTGCAGCAGGGCCTGGGCGACGGGCTCGGTGGAAAGACGTCCGACATCGACCCGAAGGACCAGGCGCAGCGGATTCAAGCCTTCGCCAAGAGCCGGCAGGCGCTCGCGGGCAAGGCCGCGCTGGAGCGCGCCGCGAAGGAGCCCGGCGCGGAGGTGCTCCCCTCCGGCGTCGTCTACAAGCAGGTCCAGGCGGGCGCCGGCCGCAGCCCGCGCGCCGTCGACACCGTCAAGGTCCACTACGAGGGCCGGCTGGTGGACGGCACCATCTTCGACACCTCCGCCCGTCGCGGCATCCCCGTCGAGTTCCCGCTCAACGGCGTCATCCCCTGCTGGACGCAGGGCGTGGCGAAGATGAAGGTGGGCGGAAAGGCGAAGCTCACCTGCCCCGGCAACACCGCCTACGGCGAGCGGCCGCCCTCCGGCTCTCGCATCCCGCCCAACGCCGTCCTCACCTTCGACGTCGAGCTCATCGACATCCCCGGCGACACGTCCCGGCAGCCGTAGGTCAGCGACTCAAGGCGGCCTCGGCGGCGCGGAGCAACGGCTCCGCGCTCACCGGGGCCCCGGTCGCATGAACCATCCACAGGTCCGGCGTCACTGAGCCGTAGGTGGCCATGCGTTCGAACTCGGCGCCCAGCGGCCCCTTGCGCTTCAGGTGCTCCTCAATCTGGAACGCGATGAGGTGGCCCAGCGGATAGTCGGGCAGGTAGAGCGGGTAGCTGATCATGTGGCTGTAGACGGCCAGCAGCGTGCTCCCCTCCCCGCCCAGCACCGGCGCGAAGGATTGGTTCCACACGTCGCGGGCGATTCCCACCACCGCCTCGCGAAGCTGGGCCGGCGTGGCCTCCGGGTGCGCGTACAGCCAGTGCCACACCGCCATGTCCACCAACGCGATGCCCGCGCGCTCCCACGTCTGCCACAGCTCGCCGAGCACCCGCTCCCGCTCGCTCGCCGCGTCCGGCGTGCCCAGCCCGAGCAGCTCCAGGTCGCGTGACTGGAACACGAAGGCCAGCGCCTCCGTGAAGGCGTTGTTGGGCACCCCCGCGAGCAGCGTGTGGTCCACGCCGTAGAGGCTGAACACCTGCTCCACGTTGTGCCCCAGCTCGTGCACCGCGATGTTGTAGCCCTTGTAGTCCATGCCCCCCTTCTCCACGCGCGTGCGCAGCCGGGGGAAGTCGCCTCGCCGCAGCGCCGGCTGCGCGTGCCCCGCTCCGCGCGACGCGTCCACGCGGATGCGCTCCGCCAGCCACACGGCCTTCGCCTTCGTGAAGCCCATGCCCTGGAGGATGCGCGGCAGGTCCTTCGCGAACGCGTCCGCCGTGGGGTAGCGCTCGCGCGTCAGCGCATCCAGTTCGGACTCCGGCCGCTTGCCGCCCGGATTGAAGCCCGAGTACCAGAGGTCCTGCGGCTCCAGCTTCCGGCCCAGGCGCGCTTCAATCTCCTTCGCCACGCGCGGCACCAGCGGTGACTCCAGCACCTGCGTCAGCAGCGCCCGGACGCGCGCCTCCGGCAGCTCGCGGCCCAGCTCGAAGCTCCGGGCGATTCGCGTGGGCGCCACCGGCACGTAGGGGTCCGCCTGACGCGCCGCCTGGAACGTGGCCAGCAGGTGCGCGTAGCGCGTGTCCGGCTCCGGTGACGCGTCCGGCGTCGTCGTGCGCGCGGGCGCATCCGCCTCCACCGTCTCCGGCGGGGCCACCGCGACGGTGTTGGTGAACGGGTTCCAGTCCAGCCGCGGGTTGTCGATGACGGCCGCGGGAATCGTCTGGGTGACGATGCGCTCCATCACCTGGACGATCATCCGCTGCTTCAGCGCGCCCGTCGCCGCATCGGAGTAGTCACCCTTCAGCTCGTCACGCAGGTTCCAGTGGCTGATGAGCCGCAGCCCCTTGGGGAAGGGCCGCCGCCCCTGCCCATCCACCAGGTGATGCATCCAGATGTTGTATTCAGCGATGTACAGGTTGGCCGCGGCGCTGGCGCGCGAGGACGCCTGTTCAATCTCCGCGGGGACGCGCTGGTTGAAGCGCCCGGCCAGCCGCGTCTCGGCCCACTGCCGCCGCGTCCACGACGGCCCCTGCTCCACGCGCTCCGCCAGCGTGGTGAGCGGGAAGTTGAGCAACACCACGAACCCCACGCGCGCGCGGAACAGGTCCATGGTGACGTGGGCCGCCGGATTATAAGCCGCCACCAGGGGCTCCACCGGCAGCAGCGGCCCCAGGTCCAGGTCGGTGTACCACTGGAGCTCGCGCCCGATTTCGTACAGGTGCCCGTCGAGCTGCTCGAACAGCCGCTCCAGCCGCTGGAAGGTCGCGTCGAGCGCCTTCGGGTCCGACAGGAACTGTTCACGCGCGAAGGCCGCGAGGTCTCCGTCCTCCGGCCGCCACATCATCGCCACCTGCGCCACGCCCCGCTCGATGCGGGCCCGCTGCGCCTCACCGTGCCGCGCCACGAGCTCCGCCTTCAAGGCCGCGGCGTCGAACGTGGACGGCATGGCGGCGGACTCCTTCTCCGGGACGTTGACAGCGGGCGGTGCCTCGGACGAGGCGCCCGTGCTCGACGGCACGGCGGGCGTGGTGGAGCACCCCAGCGCGGCGAGGACGGGCAGCAGCCAGGCGCGTGAGCGGCGGAACTTCGTCGACAAAGGCACGGAGCGCTCTCCAAAAGCACGAAGGGCCCGACCCCGTGGGGCCGGACCCTCATGATGCATCAGAAGCAGTTCGAACGACGCTCGGCTCAGGCCGACCGGACGTTCTGGGCCTGCAGGCCCTTGGGGCCGCGGGTCACTTCGAACTCCACCTTCTGGCCCTCCTGAAGGGTACGGAAGCCATCCATGTTGATGGCGGTGTGGTGGCAGAACACGTCCTCACCACCACCGTCCTGAGTGAGGAAACCGAAACCCTTCGCATCGTTGAACCACTTCACGGAACCAGTAGCCATTTGCGCTCTTCTTCTTTCGTCACGGACGCGAATATCCGCCGTCCGGTCCTACGAGCGAACTCGCCTAGACGGCATCAATTTAAGCGGGGTCGCCCGGCGCGTCTACTCCCGACCGTCACCAACCGCACTTCTGGCCCTGGTTCTGCGCCTGGAGCCAGGTGCGCAGCGGGCTGAAGTAGTCGAGCAGCGGACCGGCATCCATCTGCCGGGTCCCCGTCATGGCCTGGAGCGCGTCAGGCCACGGCTTGCTCGCGCCCAGCTCCAACATGGCCTGGAGCCGCTTGCCGGCCTCCTTGTTCCCATAGATGGAGCACTCGTGGAGGGCGCCCTTGTAGCCAGACGCCTCGCACAGCGCCTTGTGGAACTGGAACTGGAGGATGCGCGCCAGGAAATACCGCGTATACGGAACGTTTGCGGGCACATGGTACTTCGCCCCCGGGTCGAAGTCCTGCTCCGAACGGGCCACCGGCGCGGCGACGCCCTGGTACTTCTCCCGCAGCGTCCACCAGGACTTGTTGTAGTCCGCCGGCTGCACGCGGCCGGAGAACACCTCCCAGCGCCACTGGTCCACGAGCAGACCGAACGGCAGGAAGGCAATCTTCTCCAGCGCGTCCTTCATCTGCAGGTTGATGAGGTTCTTCTCGTTCTTTGGAACGGCTTGCAGCAGCCCCGCCTGCTGCAGGTAGCCCGGGGTGATGGACAGCGTGAGCGCGTCACCAATGGCCTCGTGGAAGCCGTCGTTCGCGCCAGCCTGATAGAGGACCGGGAGCTGGTAGTAGTACGTGTAGTAGTAGTTGTGGCCCAGTTCGTGGTGGATGGTGACGAGGTCCTCCTCCGTGGGCTTGATGCACATCTTGATGCGCAGGTCGTTGCTGTAGTTCACGTCCCAGGCGCTGGCGTGGCAGACGACGTCGCGGCCCTCCGGCTTGGTGAACTGCGAGCGCTCGAAGAAGCTCTTCGGCAGCGGCTTGAGGCCCAGCGAGGTGAAGAACTTCTCACCCAGCTTCACCATGCGCAGCGCGTCATACTTCTGCTGCTTCAGCGCCGCGTCCACGTCCAGGCTGGCCTGTCCGGGGAAGGGCTCCACCAGTGGGTAGATGTTGTTCCACTCCTGCGCCCACATGTTGCCCAGCAGATGCGCGGGGATGGGCTCGCCGTCGGGCACCTTGTCGGCGCCGTACTGCTTCGCCAGCCGGCCGCGCACGTAGCAGTGCAGGTCGTCGTAGAGCGGCTTCACCTGGCCCCACAGCCGCTGGGCCTCGACCTCGAACTCGGCCGGCGACATGTCATACGCGGAGCGCCACAGCGTGCCCAGGTCGTTGAAGCCGATGTCCTTCGCGCCCTCGTTGGAGATGGACACCAGGCGCTCGTACAGCGGCCGCATGGGACGGGCCACGGAGTGCCAGCCCTGCCACGCGTCCAGCAGCTCGTCGTAGTCGCGGCTCTCCGCGATGACGTCGGACAGCACCTCCAGGTCGCGGCACTTTCCCTTCCCGTCCGGCCCGCAGTACTTGCCCTTGCCGTAGAGGCCCTCCAGCTTCGCCGCCGTGGCGGCCAGCTCCGACCGCTTCTCCGCATCCGACGGCGCCGGCAGCGCCTGGGACACCTTGAGCAGGCGCAGCATGCGCGCGGTGTCCGCGTCCAGCGTCAGGCCATCGAAGCGCCGCGCCTCCTTGATGGCGCCGTTGACGTAGGCCAGCACCTCTTCGTTGACGAAGGCGGCGTTCTGCTCGGTGTCGTCGGTGATGTGCGTGGACTTGATCCACTCCGCGGTGGCCTGCTTCGTCCACAGGCGCTTGAGGTCCGCGTTCACCTTCTCCGCGAAGGCCTTCGCCTCTTCCGGCGTGGGCTGCGCCGCGATGGCGGGAGACTCGGCGGGCGCAGGCGCCTCGCGCGTCACTTGCGAATCCTGGGCACACCCCAGGAAGGCGGGCAGCGCCATGGCCGCGGCCGCACGCAGGAGGGAATTCAGGGGACGTTTCCGGTTCATGGCCGCGGACCGTAGAAGAACCCGCGCCTGATGACACCCCGAAACTGGGCGCTCCCCCGCCCCGGGAGGCACCACACTGTCGCGAAACGCGCACTCCACCGACGCGGCGCGACACGCCGGGGATGGGCTCGCGCTCACGGGTGCCTCGCTCGCCTCGCCTCCGCCCGGCCGGAGACCTTGCGGGCGGCGCGCCCCCGCCGTCCGTGTCACCCGGAGGCGTTACACCTTCGGCCATGTTGCTCGGACACATGAAGGACCCGCGCTGGCCCGCGTCCGAAGAAGCGCTGGCGCACGCCCGCCACTTCCTGACGGAGCTGAAGGGCCGCCGCGTGGTGGTGGCGCCCCACCCCGGTGTGGATGGGCTCGCCGCGGCGGCACTGGTCAGCCGCGCGCTCCAGGCCGTGGGTGCGCATGTGACGGCGCGAGTACCGGGCAAGGGCGAACATGCGTTCTCGCCGGTGTTTCAGGAGCGCCTGCGTGCGGCGCCGCCCGATGCGTTGGTGGTGCTCGAGATGCTGGCGCCGTGGGGCGACTCGAGCGTCCCTTCGGCTGTTCCCACGCTCGTCGTGGCGCCGCGGGCAGAGGCGGCCAGGGCGCCTGGCGCCATGGTGCTCTCCGCGAGGGACCTGGAGCCCGCGGTCAGCTGCAGCCTGCTGACCTATGCGCTCGTGTCGCCCCAGGTCGTTCCGGGCCCGCTGGAATGGCTGGCCGTCCTGGGGACCGTGGCGGATCAGGGCGTGGATGCCCCCATCCCGTCCCTCAAGGACGCGCTCCGCCGAGCCGGACGCACCGCCGTGACGGAATCCGTGGCCCTGCTGAACGCGGCCCGGCGGTCCTCGCGGTTCGCGGCACCGGTGGCGCTGGAGGTCCTCCTCCGGGCGGGGAGCGCCACCGACATCACCCGGGGCAATGTCCCCGGCGTCGACACGCTGCATGACTGCCGGCTGGAGGTGCAGCGAGAGGTGCTGCGGTGCTCGAAGACACCGCCGCGCATCGCCAGTCCCGTGGCATTGCTGCTGTTCAGCTCGGAGGCCCAGGTCCATCCGCAGGTCGCGGTGCGCTGGGTCCAGCGGCTCCCCGAGCACCTCATCATCGCCGCCAATGCGGGCTACCTGCCGGGCCGCGTGGACTTCGCCGTGCGCAGCCGCGTGCCGATGGACCTGGCCGTGCTTCCGCCGAACACGCGTGCGGGCAGCCTGTCCCGGGAGGACTTCCTCCGCTTCGCCGCCCGCCTGGGCTTCAAGGGCCTGCGCGACATCGACGTGGAGCGACGGGGCGCATTCCCCGGCTGATGCGGTATGACGCGGCCGTGATGCCCCGTCCGCTCCTCCCCCTCCTCACGGTCCTCGCGCTCACCGGCTGCGGCGACTCCCCTTCCGACGATGGCGACGCGTGTGAGCGCTTCAGCTTTCCACTGTCGGAGCCGAGCCCTTCACACCACCTCGACACCTGTTCGAGCGAAGGGTGCGGCAACGGGGAGAATCCGCCCAACTCCGGCCTCCACTGCGGCAACGTGGCGCCGTGCGGGGTCTCCTCCGAGCCCGTGGCCTCCTGCCTCTATGTCCACAACCTGGAGCACGGGCACGCGGTGTTCCTCTACAACTGCCCGGACGGCTGTCCGGACGAAGTGGCGAAGCTCGAAGCCGCGGCAGCGGCGGCGCCTCGCGGTGGCAACGGCGTCCGCAGGGCCCTGGTGGCGCCGGATCCCCAGCTTCCCCGGCGAGTGGCCGCGATGCTGTGGCGCCGGACGTACCTGGCTGACTCCGCGGACCCCGACGCCCTTCATTGCCTGATGCAGCTCCAGGACCGCGGGGCGCCGGAGCCAGGGCTGACGTGCCCCGCGCGCTGAGCCGCACGCGCTGTCACGTGGGCAGGAAGCCGCTCGCATCGGGCAGCCCGCTGCCGGAGGTGTCGACGCCCATGGCCGTCAGGATGCCGGAGAAGATGTCCGCCTCGTTCGACTCCAGCTTCCCCGGCGCGGGCGCTCCCGTGCGTGGGTCGAAGCCGTAGGTCAACGTCGTGTGCGGATCGACTCCGCCCAGCACGGTGTTGCCCCGGAGCATGGGTGAGAGCAACAGGAAGCCATTGTTGAGGTCATGCCCGGTGCCGAACTCGGTGGCATTCAAGGCGCGGGGCCGCGTGCGGCCGAACTCGGTGGCGACGTAGATGAGCGTGCGGTCCCAGAGACTCTCGCCGGACTCCGCATCGAATGGCTCCGCCTTGAGCAAATCGATGAGCCGGTCGACCACGCCCAGCACGCGCGCCCACATGAAGGCCTGCCCGGTCCGGTGGTCGTTGTGGCTGAAGTCGAAGGCCAGCGGCGGGTTGGCGATGCCCGTCTCCCCGCCCACCGCGACGTTGAACGAAGGCCCCAGCGTCACCGTCACCGACACCCGGTGCTTGAGCAGCAGGAAGGCCAGCGCCGCCTGGCCCTCCACGGGGTCCGTGAAGTAATCCGGGAAGGCCGCGCGAAGGCGCGCTCCGTCCGGGGAGCTGGACAGTCCGTACTCGGACAGGGGAAGCCGCGGCGGCGCGTCCGGCAGCACGTTGAGGCGGTTGATGAGGTCCTTCTGCTCCAGCGCCGGCTGCCCGACGCCGCGCTGCTCATTCCACCGCCGGAGCGCGGGCGCGTTCTCGAACGTCTGGCCGAAGACGGAGCGCGCATCGAGCGTGTTTCGCGCCTCACGCGCCAGGGCCACCACGTCTTCTGGCGGCACGTCCTTGAGCCCCTTGCGCCCGTCGAGCCCCAGGGGCCACAGCGACGGGTTCGTCACCACCTCGCCGTAGCAGTGCGCGGGCAGGGAGGCGTCCGTCCCCCGCTCCGCGTACCCGCCCATGCCCATGTTCACGTTGGGGAGGGGAAAGCCCGCGCCGTACTGCAAGGCCACGCACTCCTGCAGCGTCCTTCCCCGCCACGCCGAGCTCCCCGTCAGGCTCCGCTTCTGCGCGATGACGTGGTTGACCGAGGTCCCCACCGACGTCGCCACCAGCATCGACGCCTTGTGCTTCGTCACGAAGGGCAGCTGGTCCGTCCTCACCGGCACGGGGATGTTTCCAAGCCGCGGACTGCTCACCTGCACCGCCCTGAAAGGCGAGCCCAGCACGCTCTGCACCTGCCCCTCCGCGAACGTGTTGAGCCGGGCCGCATTTGGCCCCGCCTCCGACGCCCGGACCGCGAGGAAGCTGTCGATGATGGAGGCGCCGCCCGCCGCCCCCACGACGATGAGGAAGCGGGGCTTGCCGTCGAGCCGCGCCTGACGGACTCCGCCACGCTGCCCCAGCGAACCGGGCGTATCGAGCGCCTCGCGGCATCCGGTCAGCAGCGGCCCCAACACCGTCGAGCCCGCGGCGCACAGCGACAGCGCCCGCACCAACTCCCGGCGCGAGAGCCGGCCATCTTTGCGAAGTGACATGGAAGGCTCCTTCAGAAGAAGACGGACTCGGCGGAGGAGAGGACGGCGAAGCAGACCGCGGTCATCCAGTCGCGGCCAGGACGCGTGCTGCCCGCGGCGTCGATGTCCGCGGCGAGCTGAATCCAGGCGTCCACCTCCTCCGCCTCGGCGTCACGCTGGAGGCCGCGTTGGTAGAGCGCGTGGATGGCGGCTCGGACCGGCGGCCCGGCCCGGTCCTCTAGCCGGCCCTGGGCATCCAGACCGACGCCCTTGAAGATGACGGCCGCCGCCGGCGCGCTCACATCGAGCGCGACGCGCTGGGTGCAGCCCGCCAGGGCCATTCGCTCCACGGCGATGGGCGTCGTCACCCCCGTGACGGGCAGTGGCTCATAGAAGCCGCTCTGGTACGGCTCCACGCCGCCCAGCGTGACGGTGTGGACGAACGCCGCGCAGGGGTACTGCCCCAGCTCGTTGCACAGCCCCGCCGGAGGCAGGTCGAGCGCCGCCGCGAAGTCCGTCGTCAGCCGTTCGGGCCCCTTGAAGCGAAGGTTGTTCCGGGTCGACCTGGCGACAGCCACGGGCGTGCCCGCGTCCGACTCGTTCCCCACCGGGGGGACTCCGGCATCCACGTCCAGCACCGTGGCGATCGGCTGCCGCGTGCAGCCCGCGAGCGCGAGCACCGCCATGACAACCAGCGTTTCAGGGCGCACCGTAGGCCTCCGTGCGAATCAGGTCATGAAGCATGCGCTGCACGCTGTACTGATGCGTGCCCTTGAAGCGCTGCCACAGGGTGACGAACTCGGCCTGCTCCTCGGCCGTCGGCGGGTGCCCCACGAGCAGCTTCCAGTAGTCGGTGACGGCGGAGCTGGCGAAGGCGTCGCTGTTGGCGCCGACCTGGGCCCACTCGACCAGGTCCCTCACGGGCTGGCCCAGCAGGAAGCCAGCCTCCGGTATCTGGGTGATGTCGGGCGCCTCGGCGCTGAAGTACCGCTCGATTCGGTCGGGCACGTAGCGCGCCGAGGCGGCGCCGGCGATGCCGTTGTAGTTGCGGAAGGGATAGCTCAGCGGGTCCAGCGTCGCATGGCAGGCGGCGCAGGCCGGCGCCTGGACGCCCTTGGCGTCGTAGTCCCGAGGCTCACCGGGGATGCTGTAGAGCCCCTCCTGGAGCGCGATGTCGAGCCCCAGGTAGGCGCGGTAGCTCTGCGACGCGGCGTTCCGGGGCAGCGCGGTGAACATCACGAAGGACGTGAGGCTCCACGCCGAGGTGAGGTTGCCGGCGCGGCGGCCCTCCTCCACGAACTGAGAGGGCAACGCCAGCGTCGCGGTGTAGCGCGTGGGCTCCGTCTGACGGCTCACGAAGTACGTCGCCGTCATCACCTCGCGCGCATCGTGGTGGTCGAGCTGGGCGTAGGCGTAGAGCGCGTAGTCGTCGTAGTAGTCCGCGAGCGGAATCGGGCCCGCGTCCTCGCCCGACTTGATGGAGCCCACCGGACGAATCTTCGGGTGGGCCAGCTTCCAGAGCTGCCCGTCCTTGCCCCGCCAGAACTCGCTGCCCGTGCAGCGCTCCAGCTCCGCGTCGATGAACTCGCGCTTGCTGTCGTCCCCGCGCGCGGCGAAGTCCTGGAGCTCCGCGTAGGTTGGCGACCGTCCGCAGAAGTCGAGCAGCACCCGCCGGTAGGCGAAGCGCAAGTCATAGCGGCAGATGTCGTAGCCGGGGTTCTGCCCCGCCACGCAGTCCCCGGGCTCCGAGGCGGGCACACTGGCCGGGTCCGCGGGCAGCGTGCCGCGCAGCAGCTCCTCCACGTTCGTCACGCCGTCGCCATCCGTGTCCTCGGGCTCGACGGCGCGCAGCGCGGCAGGCAGGGACAGGGAGAAATCGCCATCCGAGAGCGGCCTGGGCGCACCGGGCGCCAGGTGGGGCTCCAGCGCGGCGCCGAAGACGTTCCGCTGCGGAGGGGCCGTATGGCAGAGCGTGCAGGCCGGCTGCTGTCCGGTGCAGGCCGGAGCCGAGGGATAGGTGGCACAGACCACGCCTCCCGCTGGCGGTTTGGCGAGCGCGGCCCACGGCGGACAGAGGGCGGCGCCCAGGATGAGTCGTCGAATCACGCAACCTCCTCGCGAGACGTTGAACAGGTGAGCCGTGAAAAGGTTGCGGTGCGTTCTTGCGCGAACCGCGCCAACTCGCCCAATCATGACAGGAGGTGTCAACAACCCTCCGTAGGCTCTCCCCGTAGTGCGCACATTCCAGGAGGAGGCAGGCATGCGGGACATGAAGGATTCGCTGAAGGGACGCGTGGCGCTGGTCGCGGGCGGCACGCGTGGGGCGGGACGGGGCATCGCGGTGCAGCTCGGCGCGGAGGGCGCCACCGTCTATGTCACGGGCCGGACGACTCGAGCGCAGCGCTCGGAGCAGAACCGGCCGGAGACCATCGAGGACACCGCCGAGCAGGTGACGGCGGCGGGCGGGCTGGGCATCGCCGTGCGGACGGACCACCTGGAGCCCGAACAGGTCCAGTCATTGGTGGAGCGCATCGACCGGGAGCAGGGCCGGCTCGACGTGCTCGTGAACGACATCTGGGGCGGCGAGCACATCTTCGAGTGGAACAAGAGCGTGTGGGAGCACTCGCTCGACAAGGGGCTGCGGCTGCTCCGGCTGGGTGTGGAGACGCACCTCATCACCAGCCACTTCGCCCTGCCGCTGCTCATCCGCCGCCCGGGAGGGCTCGTCGTCGAGGTCACCGACGGCACCGCCGACTACAACGCGACGAACTACCGCATCTCCACGTTCTATGACCTCGCGAAGGCCTCTGTCCTCCGGCTGGCTTGGAGCCAGGCGCGGGAGCTGAAGCCCCATGGCGCCACCGCCGTCGCGCTGACGCCGGGCTGGATGCGCTCCGAAGGCATGCTGGAGCACTTCGGCGTCACCGAGCAGAACTGGCGCGACGCCACGGTGAAGGAGCCCCACTTCGTCATCTCGGAGTCGCCGGCCTATGTCGGCCGCGCCGTGGCCGCGCTGGCCTCTGACGCGGACAAGGCCCGGTGGAACGGTCAGTCCCTGTCCAGTGGCCAGCTCGCGCGGGTCTACGGCTTCACGGACCTGGATGGCAGCCAGCCCGATGCCTGGCGCTACGTCGTCGAGGTCCAGGACGCGGGCAAGCCCGCCGACGCCACGGGTTACAGGTAGACACTGCCCAAGGTGGGTCTTCCACGACCGCAACCCAGGTGCTATTGATTTCCTCGCAATGCTCGTTTTGCGGACATCCCTGTCCGCGACACACCTCTTGCGAGGAGACACCTTTGAGACACCTGAAAACCGCGGTCCCCGTGGCACTGCTGGGCCTGCTGGCGGCGTGCGGCGGCCCGGTGGAGTCGCGGCCCGAGGTCGCCAGCGCCGAGTCCGCGCTGAACTGCGCCTCACTGAGCCGGGCCGTCCATCACCGCATCAAGCCGGCCACCGGAGACAGCCTCTACACGCTCAACGCGAACGAGGCCGCCAACGCCGCCACCACCTGGGGCTACACGGAAGACCGGGGCGTGGCGTTCCTCGCCGCGGCCTCCACGGGGACGGGGCTGTCCCCCGTCTACCGCATCTACAGCCCCAGCCGGCAGGAGCACTTCTGGACCATCGATGAGGCCGAGCGGAACGACCTCATGCAGAACGGGGGCTACACGACGAACGAGAACGTCGGCTTCTACGCGTCGAAGACGGCCGCGGCGTGCCTCGTTCCCGTGTACCGCTTCTCCAACACCACGCTGCGCAAGCACCGCTTCGCCATCACCGAGGCCCAGCGCGACGCGCTCGCCTCCGCCGGCTGGGTCAACCAGGGCATCAAGTTCTACGCCGCACCCGAGTCCGCGCCGCCGGTCGACACGAAGTTCACCTTCGCCGTCATCCCCGACACGCAGAACGAGGTCCTCACCACGCCCCCCACGCGGCTCGTCCACCGGTACCAGTGGCTGGTGGCCAACCAGGCCTCGCTCGACCTGCGCTTCGTGCTGCACACGGGCGACGTCGTGAACTGGGACACGCCGGACCACATCCAGTACGTGCGCGCCAGCGAGGCCACCGAGCTCCTGGACGCCGCCGGCCTCCCCTACGTCTACGCCATCGGCAACCACGACACGGCGGCCGTGTGCCCCGGCGGGAGCGCCTGCCCCGGCAACGTCAACGCCAACCTGCGCGACACCTCCACCTTCAACGCGCACTTCCCGCTCACGCGCTTCACCGCGCTGCAGGGCGTCTACGAGCCGGGGAAGGTTGACAACTCCTTCCACACGTTCTCCGCGGGCGGCCTGGACTGGCTGGTGCTCAACCTGGAGCTGTGGGCGCGCACCGGCGCCGTCGACTGGGCGAAGACGGTGCTGGCGCAACATCCGCGCCACAACGTCATCATCAACACCCACTCCCACCTGAATGGCGGCGGCGCCATCGAGCAGCGCAACGGCGGCTATGGCAACAACAGCCCGCAGTACGTGTTCGACCAGCTCATCAAGCAGTACGCCAACGTGCGGTTCGTCTTCTCAGGGCACACGGGCAACGCCGCGTACCTTGCCAGCACGGGGGCTCACGGCAACGTCATCCATCAAATCCTGACGGCGTATCACGAGAACACCTCGAACCTGACGCGGCTGGTGGAGGTGGACACCGCGGCCAACACGTTCGCCACGCGGGTGTACTCGCCGATGACGAACGCGGAGAAGCAGGACGGCTCCAAATTCACCATCAGTAACGTGAGCTGGGTCCGCTGATGCTTTAGGGTAGGCGGTCCGTGACGTCTACGCCCGCCTCCCCTGCCCTCGTCTCACGTGATCGCATCCGAGCCATCGACTGGCTCCGGGGCATCGCGGTGCTCTTCATGGTCCAGACGCACACCCTGGCCCTGCTCACGCCCGAGCTGCGGCAGAGCGAATGGGTCGCGCGGCTGCTGCGCGTCGACGGGCTGGTGGCCCCCGCGTTCATCTTCTCCGCCGGCTTCGCCACCGCGCTGATGATGGTCCGCAGCGCCGCCAGCGGCGTGCTCCGCGAGCGCGTCCACCGCAACCTCCGCCGCGCTGGCGAGGTGCTCGCCGTGGCCACCCTGGTCAACTGGGCGTGGTTCCCCCTGCTGCGCGAGCCGCGGTGGCTCTTCCGCATGGACATCCTCCAGTGCGTGGGCCTGTGCCTGCTCATCGTCCTGCCGGTGGCCGCGCTGCTCTCCGCGCGCCCCAGGGTGCTGAGCACCGGCGCCTTCGTGCTGGCCATGACCACCTTCGCCGTGTCACCCCTGGGCGAACAGGTGGATGGCCCCTGGGCCACGCTGACGGAGAAGTCCTCCTTCGCGCCCTTCCCCCTCCTGCCCTGGCTGGGCTACGCGTGGCTGGGCGTCTTCGCGGGAACGGTGGCGGGCGCCTGGGGCCGCGCCGGGCTCATCAAAGCACTGCTGGTGCTGATGGGCCTGGGCTTCACCGGCGCGGTGCTCGGTGACTCCCTCTACGACCTCTACCCGCCCCACCGCTTCTTCGTCGCCAATCCGTCCAACGCGGCGGCGCGCTTCGGCTGGGTGAGCACGGCGCTGCTCGTGTTGACGTGGCTGGAGGCTCGAATCCCCACGGACGCGGCGCCGTCCCGGCTGCGGCGCTTCGTGGAGGTGTTCGGCACGTCGTCGCTGTCCGCGTACTTCTTCCACGAGATGCTGCTCTTCTACCAACTGGGCGGCGTCTTCTCCTTCCAGCGCTTCTGGGGAGACCGCAGCGGCTGGGGCCAGTACTGGGTGCTGACGGCCGTCATCATCGGCCTCACCTTCGTCCTGTGCGTCGCCACGGATCGGCTGGAGCGCGTGCTGCGGCCCGCGCTCCGGACCCTCTCGTGGCGGCTGTTCAGGCAGGGCCCGCACGCCTCCGCCGGACGCTGACTCAGGGGCCCGCGGCGGAGAGCGACTCGAAGGCGGCGATGACCTCCTTCGGCGCCTGCACCAGCTCGATGAGCACGCCCTCTCCGCCGAAGGGGAACTGCTCGCTGCCCTTGGGGTGGATGAAGCAGATGTCGAAGCCCGCGGCGCCCTTGCGGATGCCGCCGGGGGCGAAGCGCAGGCCCTGGGACTCCAGCCACCGCACGGCCACGGGCAGGTCGTCCACCCAGAGGCCCACGTGGTTGAGCGGCGTCTCATGGACGCGGGGCTTCTTCTCCGGGTCCACGGGCTGCATCAGGTCCACCTCCACCTTGAAGGGGCCCGCGCCCGCGGTGACGATGTCCTCGTCCACGTTCTCGCGCTCGCTGCGGTAGGTGCCGTGAGGCGTCAAGCCCAGCAGGTCGACCCAGAGCTTGCGGAGCGGCGCCTTGTCCGCGCCTCCAATGGCGATCTGCTGGACACCCAGAATTCGAAATGGCCTGGCGGTCTGCATGGCGCGGCACCCTGTCAGACGGGGGTGCTCCAGACAAGGACGCCCGGCGCGGGTGTTCGCCGGAAAATTCATCAGGCCGTAGACCCATTTTCTCGGGCCATGCGTTTTCGGGAGGCGACCTACTCACCGACCTTGGAGCCTCGATGTCCCCCTTCTCGCTGAAGCGCCAACTGACTGTCTGGGGAAGTGCCCTGCTCGTCGCCGGCACCCTGCCCGCATGCCACAGCCGCAGCCCCGCCGCCGACGAGCGCGTCACCGTCGAGCGGCCCGCTCCCGCGGCCCCGAAGGACGGCACCGCGCGCGTCCAGGAGTACGAGGAGTCCACCCGTGACAGGGACATGGCCGAGCCCGCCGTGGGAACGGCGACCCCCGCGGGTGCCCCGCCGCCGAACGCGGTCGCCAGGCCCATGCCGCGCTCACCGGCGCCGGAGGCTGCCAAGCGGCGCGAAGCGCGCCCCATGAAGTCGGAAGCCGATGCCTTGGCGGGCGCGCCCTTCAAAGGCCAGCCCCGGGACGACGCCGCCCCCGCGGGCGGCAACACCTTCGAGGCCTGGAAGGCCAACGCGTTCATCGAGACGGTCAAGGACCCGCTCTCCACGTTCGCCGCGGACGTGGACACCGCGTCGTACACGGTGTCGCGCCGCTACCTCGTCAACGGCCAGCTCCCGCCCGCGTCCGCCGTCCGCGTGGAGGAGTTCGTCAACTACTTCAAGTTCCGCTACGCGCCCCCGGAGACGGGCGCCTTCGCGGTGCACCTGGAGGGCGCGCCCTCCCCCTTCAATGCCCAGCGCCACTTCCTGCGCGTGGGCGTGCAGGGCAAGGTCGTCTCGCGCTCGCAGCGCAAGCCCGCGCACCTCGTGTTCCTCGTGGACACCAGCGGCTCCATGCACTCGGAGGACAAGCTGCCTCTCGCCGTGCAGGCCATCAAGGTCGCCGTGAAGAACCTCAATGAGAACGACACCGTCGCCATCGTCACCTACGCGGGCAACACCCGGGACGTGCTGCCGCCGACGCCCGCCACCGACGTGAAGCGCATCCACGCCGCGCTCGACTCGCTCACGGCCGGTGGCGGCACGGCGATGGGCTCCGGCATGGAGATGGCCTACCGCCACGCGGTGAAGAAGGCCTCCGGCAGCGTGGTGTCCCGCGTCGTCGTCCTCACCGACGGTGACGCCAACATCGGCCGGAATGTCAGCGCCAACGCCATGCTGGACAGCATCCACAAGTACACGGCGGAGGGCGTCACCCTCACCACCGTGGGCCTCGGCATGGGCAACTACCGCGACGACCTGATGGAGAAGCTCGCGGACAAGGGCAATGGCAACTGCTACTACGTGGACAGCCTGCGCGAGGCGAAGAAGGTGTTCGAGACGCAGCTCACCGGCACGCTGGAGGTCATCGCCAAGGACGTGAAGTTCCAGGTGGAGTTCAACCCCGCCGCCGTCCGCCGCTACCGGCTGGTGGGCTATGAGAACCGCGACGTCGCCGACCACGACTTCCGCAACGACAAGGTGGACGCGGGCGAGATTGGCGCCGGCCACAACGTCACCGCCGTGTACGAGGTGGAGCTGACCGGTGAGGCCACCGAAGCGCTGGCCACCGTCCGCGTCCGCGCCAAGGCGCCCAATGGCACCGAGGCCTCCGAGCGCGAGTTCCCCTTCGAGCGCAGCAAGCTGCGTGACACGCTGGCGCAGGCGTCGCCGGACTTCCGCTTCGCCGTCGCCGTGGCCGCCACCGCGGACGTCCTCCGCGACAGCCCCTCCGCGGAGGGCTGGAGCCTGGCCACGGCCGAGAAGCTGGCTGCGGGCGCCACCGAGGGTGACGCCGACCGCCAGGAGTTCGTGCGGTTGGTGACGCAAGCCCGCGCCCTCAAGGGCGCCTCCGTCCAGGGCCGCTGACACCGGGGCACAAGCCCGCATGCTCGCTGGGGTGGAGGGTGCCTGGGGCCCCTCCACCCCGATGCCGTTTCGAAGGGGTATGCTGAGCGGCCATGCACCTCCTTCGCTCGCAGTCCCGACGCTTCCTCTTCCCTGTCGCCACGGCGTTCCTCGCCTGTGGCGGTTGCAGTGACGACCCGTCTGGCGGCGGCGCGCCGCTGGGCGAGGAGCAACAGGGCATCGCCACCTTCTACGACGCCAACGGCTCCGGCAACTGCAGCTACGAGCCGACGGGTGACTTGATGGTGGCCGCCATGAACACGCCCCAGTACGCCAACAGCGCGGCCTGTGGACAGTGCGTGGACATCACCGGACCCAAGGGCTCGGTCCGCGTGCGCATCGTGGACCGGTGCCCGGAGTGTGAATCCGGCCACCTGGACCTGAGCCGGGAGGCCTTCGCCCGCATCGCGGAGATGCAACAAGGCCGGGTCAACATCACCTGGACGCCGGTGTCCTGCGACGTGGCGGGGAACCTCGAGTACCACTTCAAGGACGGCAGCAACCCCTGGTGGACCGCCATCCAGGTCCGCAACCACCGCCTGCCCATCCAGAAGCTGGAGTGGCGGCGCGGCACCGGCGGCTGGCAGGACGTCCCGCGCGAGAGCTACAACTACTTCGTCAACTCCAGCGGCATGGGCGACGGCCCCTTCTCCGTCCGCGTCACCGCGGCGGACGGCCAGCAACTGGAAGACACGCTGGACAGAGTCCTCGACAACCGCAGTGCCGAGGGCTCTGGCCAGTTCCGCTAGCGCGCGCGCCTCAGCGCCGCAGCATGGAGCGCAGCAACTCCAGGGCCTCGGTGACGTTCTGCCAGACCTGGAGCGACTTCATGACGCCCTCGCCCTCGCCCTGGATGGCGCGGCGCGAGGCGCGCTCCAGCGGCAGCAGCACGCCCTCCACCAGCTCGATTTGACGGCTGAGCTCGGCGGGTGACGGCCCGCTGAGCGCGGTGCGCTGCAGGGCTTCCGCGGGCACGTTGGCGGACACATTCACGGGCCGCTCCGCCAGCGCGGTGATGGCGCGGGAGAGCTGCTCCATGTACGGGCCGAAGTCGGGCGCGGGCACCGGCGCCGCCATGCGCACGGTGGGCGCGGACTCCGGCGGCTCCGCGGGCCGCTCGGCTTGCGCCGCCACCCGCTCCGTCAGCGCCTTGAGCAGGTGCGCCATGTGCTTGAGGTACGGCGTCAGGTCCGGCCCCGCGGCCACGGGGGCCAGGGGTGCGGGCACGGCCTTCGCGACGCTCACGGACTCGCGGCCCACCTTCGCCACCTCCAGCACGGCCTCTCGCAGGGACTCCAGGCGAGGCAGCACCTCCACCACCGGCCCCGGCTGCGCGTCGCGGGCCTGGCTGGCGGAGACGTGGTTGGCCGCCTGCACCACCGCGTCCCGCACCGCGCCCAGCTGCTCCTCGATGCCGCTGAGCTGGCCGGTGACGCGGGCCACCGGGTCGTCTTCCTTGCCGCCCATGCGCTTGACGCGCGCGAAGCCCTGCTTGATGTCCTCCCAGCGCTTCGCCTTCTCCGGCGTCAGGCGCCCGCGCATCTCCGCCAGCTTGAGCAGGTTCTGCTCCGCCGCCGTCGTCAGCGTCTGGGACTCGCCCTGGTAGTGGTCGTCGATGAGCCGCTCGAGCTCGTCGTCGGTCATCGCGGAGACAATCTTCTCCGTCAGCTTGTTCATGTTGCGGTAGCTGCCCTGCAACTTGAACGCGGGCTCGGCGCGGAAGCGCTCGTCCTGCGCCGCCGAGGCGATGTACTGCAGGTTCACCTTCAGCAGCACCGACTGGGCCCGGAACATGCGCTGGAACACCGCGACGATTTCCTGGAGCTCCGCCGCCGCGTAGCCGTGCTTCAGCTCGCCCGTCTGGACCTCCTCGCCCTGCGCCATGCGAATGAGGCGGTGCGTGTCCGCCGGATCGCGCGTGGCCAGCGGCGCAGTCACCGTGTTCGACGTGAGCGCGTTCTCGATGTAGCTGAGCGCGAACAGGTGCTCCTTGCCGTCGAGGATGTCACCCAGGTTGTAGGTGTCCGCGCGGTTGGCGAGCATGTCCGGGATACGAAAGCGCTCACCCGTCTCCGTGTACGGGTTGCCGGCCATGACCACGCAGAACTTCTTGCCGCGCAAGTCGTAGGTGCGCGTCCGGCCGTTCCACACGCCCTCCACGCGGCGCTGGCCGTCGCACAGGGAGATGAACTTCTGGAGCAGCTCCGGGTCCGTGTGCTGGATGTCGTCGAGGTAGAGCATCACGTTGTTGCCCATCTCGAAGGACAGGTTGATGCGCTCCACCTCCTGCCGGGACGTGGCGTTGGGCGCCTCGGCCGGATCCAGCGACTTCACGGAGTGCCCCAGCGCCGGGCCGTTCACCTTCACGAAGGTGAGCCCCAGGCGGCTGGCGACGTACTCCATCAGCGTCGTCTTGCCGTAGCCCGGCGGCGACATGAGCAGCAGCATGCCCATGCGGTCCGTGCGCTTGCCCTCGCCCGCCGCGCCCAGCTGCTTCGCCAGGTTGGCGCCGATGAGCGGCAGGTACACCTCGTCGATGAGCCGGTTGCGCACGAAGGACGACAGCACCTTCGGCGTCAGCTCCTCCAGGCGCAGCTTGCGGCGCTCGCGCTCCAGCAAGTCCCTGAGCAGCGCGCGGTAGGCCTGGTACTGGGGCACGCGCACCTGCCGGAACTCGCCCAGGCGCGCCAGGAACTCGTCCAGGCGCAGCGGCAGCTTCCGGTCCTGGATGCGCGAATGGTTGCCCAGCAGCGCGGAGACCTCGGTGGCCGTCAGCGCGCCCGCCGTCTCACGGTCCAGCTTGGCGCCGGTGAGCAGCAGCACCGCCGTCTCCAGCGCCACGTGGACGGAGTCACCCGGACCGCCCTCGCGCTGCGCGAGGTAGCCGTCCAGCCACACCCGGGCGAGCTCCAGCCGGGCGCCCAGGTCCTTCTCCAGGCCGCGCAGGTCGTCCTCGAACGAGGACCGCGTCCCGTGCCGATCGAGCTCATGGAGGAACGCGTCCCGCAGCGCCACCGCCTCGCCGCTGGTGGTGAAGCGCGGGTGCTCCGCGCCCAGCTCCTCGACGAGGTAACGGCCCGCCTGCCGCGGCTCGGCCGGCGAGTGCGCCAGGCCGTTCGCGGTGAGGAACGCGGCGATGCGCTCACCCAGGGCCTCGCCCACCTCGGCCAGGCTGCCGCCGGACGCGAAGGTGGTGCGCAGCCGCGCCAGGCTGCGCGCGCGCCGCTGGAACAGGGCGCGGGCCGCCTCGTCCGCGTCGAAGGCCCAGTACAGCGCCGCCCAGGCGCGCGGCGCCGGCGCGAAGCGCAGCAATCCAGCCCCCTGGTGCAGCCCCAGCAGCTTCTCCAGGATGGAGACCGCGTCCGCGTCATGGACGCCGCGCTCGTAGCCCTCGTCGAAGCGGTCGGCCGCGTACGCGCGCACCTTCTCCAGCAGCGTGCCGCTGATGAGCGCCTCGTGTAGCGCGTCCAGCGACTGGCCGCGCTTCCCGTCCTCCGCGTCCGCCAGCAGGCAGCCCGCGAGGTACTCGGAGCGGTACACGCCCGGCGACTCGGAGACCAGGTGCTGATCCCAGAGCTCGCGGTACTTCAGCAGCTCCGCGTCCTCCACCTTCTGCGCGTAGTCCGTGCCGGTGAGCTGGAGGTACAGCTCGCCGTCGCGCGGCAGCAGCGTCAGGTCCAGCGGCTGCGTGTTGACGTTGAAGCGGTGCGTCCCCAGCTTGATGACGTTGTCGCCGTCCGCGAACAGATCCTGCCTGTCCCGCAAGGCGCGCAGGGCGTCCTGCCTGGCGGACTTCACGCGCGACAGCACCTCGTCCGCGCGGACGCTGTCCTGAAGCTCCATCAGCTGGTCGGCCAGCTGGCGCAGCTTGAGGATCATCGCGTCGGAGGCGTAGTAGCCGTTGAGCTCGTCGTCCGTCTTGAAGGACCTGGCCCGGCGCTGCACGCCCTGGAGGATGCGCTCCGCGGCGCCGAAGAGGCTCTGCGCGCGGCGCTGCCGTTCGTCCAACAGCGACTGCTTGCGCGCGCCGAAGGCCTCCAGCAGCTCCTCGCGCTTCTGGGTGATCTGCTCCAGGAACTCGTCGAACTCGCCGAAGCGGCCCTCCAGCTCCTCCAACTGCACGGTGAGGCGGGACATCGCCTCGTCGCAGCGCTCCGGGCTGTCCGCCTGCGACAGCGCGCTTTCAATGCTCTGCCCCAGCAGCTTGAACTGCGCGCCGAACTCCGCGCGCTTCTCCCGGCCGGACAGCTCCTTGCGCTTGGCCGCGAGGCTGGCGCGCACGCGGTTGAGGCGGCTGAACAGCTCGGAGATGCCCTCCAGGATGCGAGCGCGGGCCAGCGGGTCCCCCACCTGGAGCCCGCCGACGACCTCGCCCAAGACCTCCAGGCCATGAGCCGTCCGGTCCACGTCCTCGCCCAGGGGCGCCAGCTCCACGGACGTCTGCACCGGCTCCAGCTGCGCCAGCAGCACATCCAGCCGTTCGGCCAGCGGCGCCAGCGCCTCGCCTGTCTGGAGGAACTCCACGCAGGCCGTGCTGACCCGGTCGGACGCCTCCACCACCGCGGTCTCCAGGACGTCCACGCGTCCCAGGTCCATGTAGCGGATGTCCTTCAGCGTAATCAGGTGCCCGCGCTGCTTGCGCAGGTCCGCCAGCGCCTGCATGAAGGCTTCCGCGTTCGTGAGGTTCTCCGGCTGGACACGCACGAGCAGCGTCTGCTGCTCGACCTCCGCGGCCGACAGCGCCTCGGTGGCGCGCTTCCGCATCGCGACCACCTTCTCGAACTCATCGATGATGAGCTCGGAGGTGCGCCGCAGGGTCTCCACCGGCTCCTGGAGGCCCGTCTCCTCATGGCCCAGCCAGTAGTACGCATCCAGCGCGCGGGTGGCCGAGGACACCAGGTCCTCATACGTGCGCCGGGTGGGCTTCTCCGACTTCGCGACGCGCTGGAGCGTCAGCGCGTCGGAGATGCCGCGCACCAGCTCCGCGTTGCCCACCTTGCCCAGGTAGCCCGGGGCCGGCGGCGCCGCCGCGGCGTGCTCCGCGGACACGAACGGGGTCTGCCACACCTGCATCGGGTGGACGCGCGTGGGCTCGTCCGACGTGGAGCGGAAGATGACGAGCTGCCCGTCGGCGAACAGGCTCATGCCGTGCGCGACCAGGGGGTTCTGCACCTCCTTGCGCACCAGGTTGTACGGGAAGAGGACGTAGCAGCCGTCCGTCCGCCGGTGGAAGATGTAGAGCACGTCCTCGCCGTTGGGCGAGCGGATGGCGCGCTTGAACTCCATGCCCTCCGACGCCGCGGCGCCGTCGAAGACCTTGAAGTCTCCCGTCTGGAGGTAATAGCCGCCCGGGAAGACGATGCCCTGGTCCTCCGGCAGCCGCACGCACGCCTGACCAATGGCGTCGATGCGCACCACGTGCTGCGTGCGCGCGTTGAAGACGAGGTAGCGGTGCGCCTTCTCCCGGAACGGCAGCACGCGCAGCAGGATGAGCGTGCCCACCTTGGCCCAGGCGAACTCGGCGTCGTCCAGCGACTGGTCCGGGTCATCCACGGGCTCGTTGTAGATGCCCATGCCGGTGGAGGTGTTGTCCTCCACCTTGATGGTGAGGTCGCCCTTCACCGTCTCCACGAACACCTGGTCCAGCACGTTGACGTGCGGGTGCTGGCCGGTGACGTAGTTGTCGCGCGTGGCCACCGTCCACTCGAAGTCGTGCGACGGCGGGAAGACGTGGTCGCGCTCGCCCTGGTTATCCAGGTAGGTGGCGCGGCCCTCCACGTCCAGGCTGAAGCGGAAGACCTTGATGTCGCGCAGCGACTGGCCCGTCTGGAAGATGGCCAGCAGGCGCGAGTCCAGCTTGCGAATCTGGAGGAGCTTCGCGTCCTTGTAGTACTTGTAGAGCTCGCCGAAGTCCTTCACGAAGCGCGGGTCCGCCAGGAACCCGCCGGCCTCGGAGTCAGGCACGGTGGAGAAATCGTACCCGTCGGCCGTCTTCTCGAACTTGTGCAGGGAGAACACGTCGGACACCGACGTCTCCCGCTTCAGGCCGATGAAGACGTTGTAGCCGAAGAGCAGGTACTTGCCGACGCTGGCGATGTCGCACGGGACGCAGTTGTGCTCGGTGCGCACCCGCTCGTTGCCGATGACGGCCAGCTCCGTCCCACCGAAGAGCGCCTTGCGCCGCCCGTTGAGGTCCGTCGCCTTCGCGCCCAGCGCGTCCGCCTGCGACAGAAGCCGCGAACGGATGACCTCGTAGCTGCCGCCTTCCAGCGCCGCTTCGCCCGCGGGCGCCGCGCCCTTGCCACCGTCAGTTGCCATGAATGTTCACCGGAAAAGCGAAGACCCCCACCCCCGCACCCTCCCGAGCGGAGGGGCGCCACCCCGGAGGGGAGGCCGGAGTGAGGGTCGTCTTACGGCCGTGCCACCGCCGCCTGTTCACGGCGGTGGCCCATTGGGACTGTCAGCCCTGCTTGTCGACCGTGCCCGGCCGCGCCACGTCTTCCACCAGCGCCTTGAGGCCGGCGGAGGTCGCGGCGACGGGGCTGGCCGCCATCTTGTGCAGCAGCGCGGCCACGGCCAGGTTCTGCGCGTCGTTGCTCAGGCCCGGCTTGGAGAGGATCTCCTTCAGGTCGGCCGGCAGGTCCTTCTCGCCGTTGAGGTAGCCGCCCAGCGCCGTCTTCAGCGCCTCGCCGTGGTCCAGCGCACCGTCCACCGCGGTGCCGAACGACACCGCCTTGACGAAGCGCTCGAAGAACTGGCCGTCGCCGCCGACGATGTTGAACTTCGCGTTGGCGAACGCCTTGGACAGCACCTCGGCCTGCGCGTGCGCGATGTCCTTCTTCGCGCGGATGGACTCCAGCTCCACGTCGCGCTCCTTGTTGAGCTTGAGGCGGAACTCCTCGTGCTCGCGGCCGACGCCGTCCATCAGCTTCATGGACGCGGCCTTCTCGGCCAGGCCGCGGGCCTCGGCCAGCAGCTTCTCCTGGATGGCAGCGGCCTCGGCCAGCTGCTTCTCGCGCGTGGCAATGGCCTCCGCCTCGCCGCGCTTCTGGATGGCGCCGGCTTCCGCCTCCAGGACGCGCGCGTTGGCCAGACCCTTCTCCTGCTCACCCGCCGCCTCCGCCAGCAGCTTCTCGCGGACGACGTTCGCCTGAGCGTGGCCCTGCTTCTCGATGGCGCCCGCCTCGGCTTCCTTCACGCGGACGTTGACCATGCCGAGCTTCTCCTGCGCCTGCGCGTCGGCCTCCTTCACGCGGACCTCGGCCAGCCCCTGGGCGGCGGCCTCGGCCTGGACGCCCTCGGCCAGACGGACCTTCGCCTTCGCCGTCTTGTCCGCGGCCTCCAGCTCGGCCTCGGCCAGCGTCAGCTTCTCCTTGGCGGTGAACTTGGCCACCTCGTTGGAGGCCTCGGCGGCCTTGATGTCCTTGACCAGCTTCTCCTGCGCCTGCGCCTCGGCGGTGATGAGCAGCGCGTCCTTGCGGCGGGTGGCCTCGGCCTTCACGCGCAGGTCCTTGATGCGCTCCTCCTCCTCCGCCACCGTCTTGTCCACGACGATGCGGGCGCGCACCACGTCGGCGATGAGCTTCTTCTCGACCTCGAGCGCCTTCTCCTTGGCGATGCGCTGCAGCTCCGTCTCACGCTCGCGGTTGATGGCTTCCAGGGCGCGGTCCTTCTCCACGCGCTCGGTCTCCACGGCCACCACGCGCTCGCGGTTCTTCTGCGCGACCTCGATCTGCCGCGACTTGTTCTGCTCGTTGATGTTGATTTCTTCCTCGGCCTTGATGCGCGCCAGCTGGGCCTTGGCGTACTCCTCCTGCTTCACGCGCTCGGCCTCGGCCGTCTCGCGGGCCTGGATGCTGTCGATTTCGCGCTTCTGCTTCGCGGCGGCCTCTTCACGCTGACGCTCGAGGGCGAAGATGGCCTCATCCGCCTCCACGTTGCGCTTGGTGACGGCCATGCGCTCGTCCTGGCGCAGCTCGTTGGTGAAGACGTTCTGCTTCGTCGTCAGCTCGGTGATCTTCCGGATGCCCTGCGCGTCGAGGATGTTGTCCTTGTCCAGCATCTCGACCGGGGTCTGCTCCAGGAAGTCGATGGCGCAGTCCTCCAGCATGTACCCGCTGAGGTCACGGCCGATGACGTTGACGACCTGGTCCTTGATCTCCTCGCGCTTGGTGTAGAGCTCCTCGAAGTCGAAGCTCTTGCCCACCGTCTTGAGGGCCTCGGAGAACTTGGCCTCGAAGAGGTTCTCCAGCGTCTCCTGGTCGGAGGCGCGCGCGCAGCCAATGGTCTGCGCCACCTTCAGCACGTCCTCGCGCGTCTTGTTCACGCGGACGAAGAAGGTGACCTTGATGTCACCCCGGATGTTGTCCCGGCAGATGAGGCCTTCCTTGCCGCGGCGGTCGATCTCCACCGTCTTCAAGGAGATGTCCATCACCTCGGCCCGGTTGATGATGGGGAACACCACCGCGCCGGTGAAGGTGACGACCGGCTCGTTCTTCAGCGTGTTGACGATGAGCACCTTGCCCTGGTCCACCTGCCGATAGAGCCGGACGATGGTGAGGAGGATGCCTCCGAGGAGGATGATGCCACCGATGCCGGCAGCGACCGCGGTAATGGGGTCCATGGCCATTTCCTGATTGATGATGACAGCGGGCCTTGTATCAGGCGCCGGAGGTCCCCCGCAAAAGCCCTCCGGCGTCGAATCTGACGGTCGCCCCCTCGGCGCGACCGGTAAAACTCAGCCTCGTGCCTTCACGCGAGCCAAGGCCGCGGCGCGGGCCGGGTCCTGGAGCTGTTCCTGCTCCTCCGGCAGCAACCAGTCGACCGGCTCCACTTCGTAGACGCGCCGTTCCGCGTCGTACGCGAGGATCAGCGCCGGCTGGCCTCGCTTGAGCTCATTGGGCTTCGCGCAGACGACGTTGAGGATGACGCCCGCCCCGCCGTCCTCGAAGGTCGCGTGGCCCGTCCTGGCCGTCACGCTGCCGCTGGAGATGGTGCACACCCGCCCCATCAGCGCGTCGCGCCCCGGGGCGCGTTTGGTCACGAACACCGGCCGCAAGGGCCGGACCGCGAAGCCCGCCGTCACCATTCCCGCCGCGAAGCACCCCAGCCCCAGGCCGCTGCTCAGCAGCCACGACGGCACCACCCCGCCCAGCGCCGCGTGCAGTGGCTGCGCGCTCATCACCGACAGGAACCAGGCAATGAACGCCACGAAGCTCACGGACACGGTGATGGGGATGCCCGCGAAGCCCATGGCCGCCAGGACTCCGCCACCGTCGACGTCGAAATCCGCATCATGGGCACCCAGCGCCTTCGCGCCGCCCAATGCCTTGCCACCGCCCTCGATGGCCCCGCTCAGCGCCTTGCCGCCCGACTCCAGCGTGACGTCCCCATCGAACAGGTCGATGCCGACCGCGCCCGCGATGACGAACAGCCAGTACGTCATCACCACGCCGAGGACGATGGTGAAGAGGGCGGTCGGGAAGGCCAGAATGGTGTCGAGGAAGGCGCTCATACGGCTTGCGCCCCACTCTAAACGAAGGTCATTCCAGTCGAAAACGTACCTTGCGCTTTTCTGCCCCACCCCTGAGCGGGCGGCCGGGCGGCACCTGCGTTGCCGCGCGGCCCACCCTGCGCACCACGGGAGGACGGCTCACCTGGGGTGGGCGGACTTCCCCCCTGGCCATGCTCGACACGTCCGGGCGGCGCTGGAGGCGGGCGGAAGCGGAGCCCCCGCCTCACGGCGACCGGCGGAGGCTCAGGCCACCACGGCTTCGACGACGCTGGGCGGCATCGTCGTCGGGAAGACGTTGGACAGTCTCAGGCCCGCCTTCTCCAAGAGCGCCGTGTACTCCGGGCCCGTGCGCTCCCGGCCGCCCACGAGCACGAGCATGGCCAAATCGTAGAGGTTGCCGAAGTGCTGCACGTTGTCGCCGGGCAGCACCGTCTCCACGATGAGCAGCCGCGAGTCGGGGCGCATCGCCGCGCGGATGCACTTGAGGATGCCCAGGCTCTGCTCGTCATCCCAGTCATGGAGGATCTGCGACAGGATGTAGACGTCCTGGCCTTCGGGGACGATGCGCTGGAAGAAGTCACCGGCGACAACGTCACACCGCGGCGTCAGCCCCTGCTCGGCGATCCGCTCGCGGGCCTCCACTGCGACGTGAGGCATTTCGAAGACAGTGCCGCGGACGCCGGGGTTGGCCTTGAGGATGTGCGTCAGCAACATGCCCGTGCCACCGCCCACGTCGACGATGCTGCGCGCGGAGGAGAAGTCATACCCGTTCACCACCGCGGGCGCGTTCAGCGTCTGGTACGCGGCCATGCTGCCATTGAAGATGGCGGCGACGTCGGGATGTGTCGTCATGTAGTTGAAGAACGAGTCGCCCATGAACTTCTCGACCGTGGGCTTGCCCGTCTTCAAGGCGGTGGCCAGGTCTCCCCACGCCTGCCACGACAGGATGTGGCCATGCGCCCGGAGCGAGCCATACACGGAGCCGGGGTTGTCCTTGCGAAGCATTCCGCCCAGCTCCGTGAGGGCCCAGCGCTGCGTGGACTCATCCTTCACGAGCACGCCCAGGCCGCTGAGCAGCCGCAGCAACCGGCGCAGCGTGGGCGCATGCGTCCCGCTGGCCTCGGCGAGCTCCTCCACCGTCTTGGGCGTATCACCGATGGTATCCGCGAGCTCGAGTTCCGCCATGATTTGAAGGCTTCGGGAAACCCAGAAGCCATAGACCATTTGCGTCATCTGCAGAGCGGCGGGCGGAGGCGCGTGAGAGGCTCGAGGTTGCTGGCTCATGTGTCCGTCTCCAAGGAGTTGAGAAGCATCGGCAAGGCTGCAACCTATAAGGTAGGCTGTAAAACTGCTACGGTTCTCTTATTCACCCTGAAGTCCGAGTCCCCGCGTGCGCGCTTACATCACCCGCCGAGAGGCCTTGCCCCGCACCGCGCTTCATGACCTGCGGACCGCCCTGCTCGGCTCGCGTTTCGTGGCCCGCAGTCCGTTGATGGGGACGTTCCAGGCCAGCCGCGGGTTTGCATTCATCTTCACGCACGAGGGCCGTGCCACATTGGAGGCCCGCTTCCCGTTCCTGGCGCGGTACCTGGCCCGCGTGCTGGACCCGGCCAGCGCGAAGGGACTGTTGCCCTGGCACGAGCGGCTCTGGGGCTCGCGGTGGGAGCGGCCCGTCCCCAATGCGTTCTATCTCAACCTCCTGCTCCTCGAGGCGGGGCGCGGCGTGGGGCGACACATCGACGCGACACTCCAGGAGCCCAGCGGCGTCCCCGATGCGACGCCCCGGCACGTGAGCGTGCTCTACCTCCAGGTCCCCGAGCGCGCCCGGGGCGGCGAGCTGCGCCTGCTCCACCACGACACCCCCGTGGGTGAAATCCGCCCCCGCGAGGGCCTGCTGGTACACTTCCGCGGCGACCTCCAGCACGAGGTGCGGCCCTTCACCGGAAGCCAGGAGGGCGCGAGCCGCGCCAGCCTCGTGTGTGAGCAATACGCCTTCCCGCCCGAGGCGCTCGCCAGAATCCCCGCCTTCCGCATCCAATCCAAGGCAGGCTTCGCCGCATATCTCGACCACCAGCGTGAGCAGCCCGGTGGCGGCTCCGTTGGCACATTGGAATAACTTTCATCCCGAACCGAGGAGGCATCGTGGCCGTCGATCCCCAGCGCACCGACGTTGAACGCTTCATGCAGGAGGATCCAGGAGGCCCCGTGGTCATCCTGAACCTGGTGCGCTTCAAGGAAGGCGGACGCGCGTCCTATGAGGCCTACGCGAGCGCGGTGATGCCCTTCATCCAGAAGGTGGGCGCCCAGCCCCTCTACGCGGGAGACGGCTCCACGGCGCTGGTGGCCGAGCCCGGGCAGACGTGGGACGCGGTGCTCCTGGTCCGCTATCCCAGCCGCGCGGCCTTCCTGCAGATGGTGGCGGACCCGGAGTACCAGCACATCGCGCACCTGCGCACGGAGGCGCTCCAGGAAGCCGTGCTCCAGGCCACCACGCCCTGGGCGACCTCGCCGGAGCCCTGAGTCAGGGCCTGGCGGGCGGGCCCCCCGCGCCCGCCGGCACCCGCAGGTCCGCCGTCTCCGCGAAGGTGGGCGGGCGGCGGTGCTTCGACGCCTGCTCGTAGGCATAGGCCAGCTTCAGCAGGAGGGGCTCGCTCCAGGCCCCGCCGATGAAGGACAGTCCCACGGGCAGGCCATACACGAACCCCGCGGGCACGGTGATGGAGGCGTAGCCCGACACGGCCGCGGGCGTGGAGCTGCTGCCCAGCCAGTGGTCGCCGTTGATGGGGTCGATGAGCCCCACGGGCGCCTGCGTCGGCGCGACCAGCGCATCCAGCCTGTGCTTCTTCATCACCGCCTCCAGCCCCTGCGCACGCGACAGACGGCGGCAGGCCTGGAGGGCCTTGAGGTAGGCCTTGTCCGTCAGGGGCCCCTTGGCCTGCGCCATGTGGAAGATTTCCTGGCCGAAGTACGGCAGCTCCGACGACGCGTGTGCTTCGTTGTAGCGGATGAGCTCCGCGAGCGTGCGCGGGGCCGTCCCCTCCTCCAGCGTCGCGAGGTAGGCCTCCAGCCCCGCCTTGAACTCGTAGAGCAGAACGTCCAGCTCGGGGGCGTCGAGCTGTGCCGCCGTGGGAATCGGCGCCGGGTCCACGAGGATGGCGCCGCGGGACTTCATCAACGCCAGGGCCTCCTCCACGAGCGCGTCGGTGGCCGGGTGGTAGCCGAAGAAGCGCTCCCGGGGCACGCCGATGCGGGCGCCCTTCAGCCCGTCCACGTCGAGGAACCGGGTGTAGTCCGCGTGGGCCTTGCCCCGGCTCGCCGCCGTCGCCGCGTCCGCCGGGTCCACGCCCACGAGCACGCTGAGCAGCGCCGCGGCATCCGCCACGGTGCGCGTCATGGGGCCGGCGGTGTCCTGGCTGTGGGAGATGGGGATGATGCCGGCGCGGCTCACCAGTCCCACTGTCGGCTTGAGCCCCACCAACGCGCTGGCCGCTGAAGGCGACACGATGGAGCCATCCGTCTCCGTGCCCACGGACACGGCGCAGAAGTTGGCGGCCGTGGCCGAGCCCGAGCCCGAGCTGGAGCCCGAGGGCGTCCGGTCGAGCGCATACGGGTTGCGCGTCTGGCCACCCCGCGCGCTCCAGCCGCTGGCCGAGCGCGTGGAGCGGAAGTTGGCCCACTCGCTCAAGTTCGTCTTGCCCAGGATGACCGCGCCCGCGGCCCGCAGGCGCTCCACGATGAACGCGTCCCGAGGCGGCCGCGCGCCCACCAACGCCAGGGAGCCCGCCGTCGTCTGCATCCGGTCCGCGGTGGCGATGTTGTCCTTGAGCAGCACCGGGATGCCGTGCAGCGGGCCCCGGGGGCCCTTCTCGCGGCGCTCCTGGTCGAGCGCGGCGGCCGTGGCGAGCGCGTCCGGGTTCAGCTCGATGACGGAGCGCAGCGGTAGGCGCCCGCGCGCGTCCCAGTCGGCGATGCGTGCGAGGTAGCGCTCCGCGAGGCCTTGCGCGGTGAGCGCCCCTGTCTTCATCGCGGCCTGGAGGTCCGCCACGGTGGCCTCGGCGAGCTCGAAGGGCCGCGCGGGCGTCGGGGCCGCGGAGGCGGAGACCTCCAGGGAGGCGAGCGCCGTGGCGGCGGCGGTTCCGCCCAGGAGCACACGGCGGCTGAGACCCACGGAGGCGCCGGGAGAGGCAGCGGTCTTCTTCATAGTGAAGAGGCTACCGCACGCCGCGCCCACAGGAAGGGTCGCACCCCTCCGTAGGACTTCGACTGGTGAGCGGGTCGAGTTGGCCCCGCCTGAAAAAGGCGACGGCCGGCCCCTTGAATCCGGGAGCCGGCCGCCAGGAACTTCCTTTTCAGTCGGCGTTCCGCGACGCCCGGACACTCACTTCATCCGGGCCCCGCGAAAGGCCTCCTCCCGCCCGGAGGCAGGAGGAGGACCCGCGCGTCTCAGCTCTGACGACGGCGGCGCAGCAGGCCGAGCAGCGCCAGGCCGATCATGCCGACCGGAGCGCCCGCGCCCGTCGCGGAGCAGCCACCACCGTCATCACCACCGCCGTTGCGGACGGAGAACTGCACGGTGGTGCTGTTCTCGAGGCCGGCCTCGTCCGTCACCGTGAGGCGGAACGAGAACGACGCCGTCTGGTCGTTGGTGTCAGGCAGGTTGACGACCGCAACCGCCTGGTCCGCGCCGGAGATGGTCGCGGTCGGACCGGAGACCTGCGTCCAGGCGTACGTCAGCGCATCGCCGTTCGCGTCGCTGGAAGCCGAGCCGTCGAGCGTGGCCGACGTCTGGTTGCTAGAGACCACCGCGCGAGCGGAGGCCTCCGGCGCGACGTTCTCCTCGGGCGCGGCGGTGACGCGGACGATCGTCACGTCGGTCGACGTCGCGATACCGTCGGAGACCGTGAGCAGGAAGGCCAGCTCACCCGCGGCCGGCGCGGTGAACGTCGGCGTCAGGGCGTTGGCGTCGGACAGCACCACGTCCGGGCCGCCGATCTGCGTCCAGACGGTGGTGAGCGTGTCGCCGTCGGCGTCGGTCGCCGTGCCGTTGAGCGTCACGGTGGCGCCCGCGTCGACAGTGGCCGTCTCACCCGCGTCAGCGTCCGGAGCGGTGTTCTCCGGGATGACAACCGGATCCGCCGCCACGACGACGCGCACGACATCGCTGGTGGTCGAGGTGCCATCGTTGACCGTCAGGATGAAGCCCAGCGTGTCACCGTTGGCCGTGCTGGGCGCGGTGAACGAAGGCGTCAGGGTGTCGCCACCCGTCAGGGTCACCTGCGTGCCACCAATCTGCTCCCAGTGGTACGTCAGCGTGTCACCCTCGGCGTCGCTCGCGGAGCCGCTGAGCGTCACGATGTCGCCGGCTTCCGCCGTGGCATCGAGGCCCGCATTCACCGTCGGCGGCGCGTTCACCGGCAGAGAACCATCGATGATGGTCACCGGCACCGCCTTGGTGGCAGTGGCCGAGCCGTCCGTCGCCGTCACGGTGAACTCGTACGAGCCCGGCAGCGGCGTGGCGAAGGAGATGGCGGACGTGTCGGCGCCATTGATGGCGACCGTCGAACCACCCGTCTGCTCCCAGCTGTAGCTGAGCGCATCACCGTCCGGGTCGACCGCGGAGGCCGTCACGGTGACAGTGCCCGCGTCGAAGCTCATGGACGTGTCGGAGACGATGGGCGCGAGGTTCACGTGGGTGACCGTCACGGACACCGTGTCGTTCGTGCTGAGGATGCCGTCGCTGACCGTCAGACGGAAGACCAGCGTCTCATCCAGCGTGACCTCGGGCGCGATGAACGTCGCCGTCGGCGTGGTGTAGCCACGAACCGCGACCGGCGTACCGGAGACCTGGGTCCACAGGTACGTGAGGGCGTCGCCGTCCTCGTCGCTGGCGGAGCCGCTCAGCGTGTGCTCAGCGCGCTCCTCGACCGTGCCGTCGAGGCCCGCGTTCACGGTGGGCGCGCGGTTGGGCGGCGTCACCCTCACGTTCACCGAGTCAATGGTCGAGTTCGTGCCATCAGAGACGGTCAGGTGGAACACCAGCGTGGTGGCCGCGGAGACCGCGGGCGCCGTGAACGACGCCGTCAGGGTGTCGGCACCCGACAGGGTGACCGACGGGCCCGCCGTCTGCGTCCAGGCGTAGGTCAGCGTGTCACCTTCCGGGTCGGTGGCCGAACCGGAGAGGGTCACCTGATCGCCCACCAGGACCGCAGCGTCCGCACCGGCGTTGGCGGTGGGCGCCGCGTTCGGGAGACCGCACACGCCGTCCTCCGTCGCGATGGTGGTGAACGGGGTGTTGGTGATGCCGGTGAACGCGAGGTCATCCAGCAGCCAGCCCGTGTAGCCGAAGCTCATGTCCGTACCGACGCGGAAGCGGACCTGCACCGTCCTGCCAGCGTAGGCCATGCCCAGGTCGATGGTCGCGGGCAGCATGCCCGGGAACTCCGGGTTGTAGCTCGACAGCGCGGGCTTGCCGGCCAGCGGGTTCTCGTTGCCCTCGTAGTCCTCGAGCACCGAGTTGTGGATCGGCTCGCCGATGTCCACCCAGGTGTTGCCACCGTCGTCGGAGATTTCGACCGTGGCGCCGTCGTAGTCATCCTCGAAGTCCCACGCGTGCATGAAGTTGAGCACGAAGGGCTCGGTCGCGCTGACGTGCAGCTCCGGGGTGATGAGACGGACGTCGGCGAACGAGGCGGTGTTCTCCGCGTAGAACGTGCGGTTGCCGTCCTCGAAGGTGACCACGCTGAAGACGGCCGGGGTCAGGTCCTCGTCGTACTCGGTCACCCACGGCAGGCTTTCCGGGCTGGTCTGCACGTCCTCGATGTTGGAGGTCGCACGCCGCTCGTCGTAGTGCGTCGTGAGCTCGACGCTCCCGGTGACATCACCCGGAGTCGCCTGGCCCTCGTCGCGCACGGCGACGTCGATGGTCACCACCTGCTGGTCGGTCGCGCCGCTGAGCGTGACCGGGATGGAGATGGTGGCCTCGCTGAACACGGGGATGGCCGGGAAGTTCGCCTCGCCACCGTTGCCAAACGCGACGCCCGCGAAGGCGGACGTCAGCGTGGCGCTGGAGGCGGACGCCGTGCTGGCACCCACGTTGCGCACGGTGACCTCGATGCGGCCCGTCTCGCCGTTGTCGAGGATGCCGTCGTAGTCGCAGTTGCCGCCTTCCACGTCGTCGATGAACTCGGCCGACACGAACTGGATGGCCGAGCCCACGACGAAGCTCTCCACCACACCGGCGTGGTTCGTGGAGAAGCGGTCCGGAGCCTGGGCACCGACGCCCGCGCCGCGCTTGGCGAAGGCATTCCAGAACCGCTCGGCGTCCGCCGGGTCGTTGGCGTAGGCCGACGCGATGACGGCGTCACGCGCCTCCAGGTACGTGGGGCTCGCCGGCGTGAGCTTGTACCCGTTGACCAGGTAGCTCTTCATCCGGTCCTGCGCCTCCTGGAACGGATGCGCGCGGAGCAGCGCCGTGTAGCACTCCCACAGCATCGTGGCCCAGATCTCGCCGGAGTTGTGGACCTGCGAGTTCGGCAGACCCGTGTTGCCGTTGAACGGCACGTCCGTGGGCAGCGCCACGCCGTCCATGATGTGACGGAACGACAGCGCGTTCTTGGTCTGGTCCGAGGAGTACGTGCCACGGCGGATGCCGTAGAACTCGGAGTTCGCGTCCGCGCGCGTGGCGTAGCCCGCGGCGGCGTAGGCGCCGTTCCAGTTCGCGTTGGACGGGACGTTGATGTCCTCGGCGCGAACCATCATCAGCAGGGCGGTGAAGTCACCCCAGCCCTCGCCCATCGAGCGGCCCTGGTTGTTCCCCAGACCGGACGCGTTCCCGATGAGGCGGTTGCTGATGTAGTGACCCCACTCGTGCGCCACGATGGCGTTGTCGATGGTGCCGTCGATCCACCGGGTCGGACCCCGGTACATCGTGACGTTGAGACCCGCGATGGAGCCCCGGAGCAGGTTGCCATCATCCAGGTTCACGCGAAGCGTGGGGATGGTGATGGTGGTGGACGTGCCGCCCAGATCGATCGTCGGACCCGCGACGTTGTCGTGGATGATGACGCCGATGGCGCCCGCGTTCTGAGCGTTCTGCACCTTGGCGGTGAAGTCGCAGCTACCGCGGTCGATGATGGCGATGTTGCCAGCGACCTCGGCCGCGTTGGTCAGCGCGGTGCAGCCGTCACGGTCGGTCGGCCCCGCGGTGTTGGCCTCGTCCTGCGCCGACACCACGTTACCGGTGAGGTCGAACGTCTGCGGACCGAAGGTGGAGGACACGCCACCCTCGTAGTCACCCGCGACCTCCGCGGGCGCGTTCGCCGTCAGGCGCGAGTCGCGCGGGCCGGCGAACAGGTACATCTGCATGCGCGGCGACGCACCGTCCGCCGGCGTGAGCATGTTGGCGTTGTCGGTGCCGCTGTAGTCCTGCGCCTGCGCCTGCAGACGGTCACCCGCCACGCCGCCACGCCCGAAGTTGTCCTGCTGGGCGTTGCCGGAGGCCTCGTCGAAGCCGGCGTCGTAGTACCAGTCGTGGAGCCAGTTGTTCAGGAAGAACAGGCTGGTCGTCGCCGCGGCGATCTGCTCCGCGTTGGCGTCCGGCTGGATGTTGAAGTCGATGGCCCGGTCGAACACGCCCGGAGCCGTGACGGAAGCGCGGAGGTCGCCGGTGTTGTAGTAGTCCGGCGCGGTGAGGTCCGCGTACGCGTCGACGTTGTTACCCGTGGTCTCCGTCGCGCCGTCCGGCAGCCAGGGATCGTTCCGGCTGAAGGGGAGGCTCTCGAGCGTGATCAGGTTCGCCGGCACGTACGGCGACTGATAGCCGTCCGGGAAGCCGGTGGGGTGCGGCGTACCGCCGCTGCCGATCGGACCGTCATGCGGCGTGTACGGCGGCGTCGTGTCCGAGAACACGCGGTAGCTGAACTCCGCGTGCGCCTTCAGGTCGTTGCGCATCAGCAACTGACCGTCGGCGGCGGAGATGACGTACGCGAAGTAGTCGGAGTTCACGCTGTCCGCGCGGCCCGTGTTGATCTCCACGTAGTACGCGGGGACCAGCTTGCCAGGCAGCGGGAAGTAGACCTGCTTCGCGCGGGCGGGGATGACAAACCCCTCCTCGAGCGGACGCGCGTAGCTGGCCAGCGTGAAGTGCGAGTACTTGTCGCCCTTCTTGGCGTCGCTCACGCGGGTGAGCAGGCTGCGGTCCAGCGCGGCGCCCGTGAGGTCCTTGTACGCGGCGGCGATGGCCTCGGTCGCCGGCAGCGTGAAGCGCGCCTTGGACTTGGGCATCTGCGCGGCGGCGTGCTTGGAGAGGCTGCCGGAGATGGCAACCACCTCGTTGTGCTTGTTCAGCAGGACCTTCAGCGACTGACGGAAGACCTCGATACCCGAGGACTCCTGAGCCAGCGTCACGACCTTCACACCCTGCGTGTTGGTGCTGACGTTCGTGACCTTCGCGCCCGCGGCCTCAAAGGAAGCCAGGCCATAGAGCGGGGCGTGGGCAGCAAGCTGCGCCAGCGCCGCCTTGGCGGGAGACATCTTCGCGTACCCGGCGCTGAGCTTCTTCTGCTCCGCGGTCGGGTTCGTCCAGATGAACGTCGGGGAACCGGTCAGCGAGTCCTTGTGGGCGACCCGCGCCCCCTTGAGGCTGCTGTTGACCGGCTTGAACCCCGCGGCGGCACGGCCCGCGGGCTTCGCGTCCTGGAGTGCATCGTAGTTCGGCAACGTCCGGGCGACGGAACTGGTACCGGACAGTACCAGGGCAAGCCCGGACAGCGTGGCGACCAACCTTCTCACGTGGGGAGACTCCATTTTTACGACGGCGGGGGTAGTCGCCTTCATTACAGCCTGGGCCGAAGGTTCCGGCCCCATCGCCGAAACACCCAGTCACGGTCAGAAGGCGACCGAGTGACAGATTGTCACCTGGTCGAGAGATTAGTGCCCCAGCAGATGTAAGTTGAAAGGCGACACGCGCATTTTTTCCAATGGAGCGCAGAATTCCGTAGTTACGGCAGGTTGCGTAGAAGATGGCGGAGCCATGAGCACCGATTATGGCCGTGCAGGGGCTTCGGGGGTTGTTTTCTGGACACGGGAGCCTGGCGCGACTGGGTGTCCGGGCACCGCGGAACGCCCGTTCACACCACAGAGACGCGCTGACACGACTCCGGCTCCGACGCACGCGGGCTACGGCTGTGATGCGAGTGGCGACGTCACTCGCGCGGACGCAGGCACCATCCGCCACCGAGCCTCAACGAAGTCGCGCAACGTCATGGGCCGGAGCCGCGTGTCCTCGGCAGTGGCCGGCTCACGCAGCCTCCCCTTCCCCGCGAGCTGCGAGAGCACGCTCAGCTGCGCGGAGGACGCCTGGACGAACGCGCCTTCGGGCCGCGCGCGCACGAGCTGCCGGCGAAGGTCCTCCACGCTGCCCCTGCACACGCGGCGCAGGCGCTGACCGGTCAGCGCTTCGTACAGGGCGGCCACGCCATTCACCGTCGCCACGTCCCCCACGAACTCCAGCCGCTGGCCGGCGGCGTGAGGATCCACCACCACCTCCGCCACCCATCGCGCCGCATCCGCCATCGCGGTGACGTCGAAGGGCTCGTCTCCCGTCCCCCAGTACGAGACAACGCCGCGCGCGAAGTCGAACACCTGCGCTCGCGGTGACAGCGCCGTCTCCATGAACGCGCCGCACAGAACGAACGTGTGCGGCACGCCGCTCTTCACCACGGCGTCGGCGACACGGCGGTGCGCAGCCATGAAGGCGTCACCCGCGTCGGCGTCGGTGTAGTCCAGCGAGTAGTCCGAAGGGATGAAGCGCACGACGCCGTGACGCCGCGCGGAGTCCAGCAAGCGGAGCTGCCCCTCCACCCGCACCTCGGGTGGTCCGCTCACGGCGGAGACCACCGCGTCCACGCCCTCCAACGCCGAATCGAGCGAGCGCATGTCATCCAGCGTCCCGCCCACCAACGTCACCCCATGTTCAGCCAGGCCCCTCAGCGCCTCGCCGCGTGTGCCTGGACGCACCAACACGTGCAGGTGGATACCGGGACGCGCCAGCAGCGCCGACGCCAACCTGCCGCCAAAACGCCCCGTCCCTCCGACCAGCAGGACATGCGTGAGGTCGGTGTCCATGGCCTCCTCCTCGTCGTTGTCGGCGGCGTGAGCCGCACATCACCGGTGGGGCAAGCCCCTACGAGGAAGATGGACCGTGGTGCTGGGTACGCCTTCACCAGCGGACACAATGCGCTCGGCTGGATGCTGAGCAACAGTGATGGCAGGCGGTGGCCGTGGCGAGTCGCGAAAAAGAAATCGGCCCGGCCATTCCAGAAGAATGACCGGGCCGACTTGAGTTGCGGGGGCAGGATTTGAACCTGCGACCTTCGGGTTATGAGCCCGACGAGCTACCAGGCTGCTCCACCCCGCGACATGTTTTGGGTTCAACGCTTCGAAGCTCAAGAAATTGCGGGGGCAGGATTTGAACCTGCGACCTTCGGGTTATGAGCCCGACGAGCTACCAGGCTGCTCCACCCCGCGTCATGTCTTGAGACTCAACTAATCGACACCCGACTGTGATTCCAGTCAACCTTCGAAGCACAACGAATTGCGGGGGCAGGATTTGAACCTGCGACCTTCGGGTTATGAGCCCGACGAGCTACCAGGCTGCTCCACCCCGCGGCAGAGAGAGGCGAGGCGGTAAGTACCGTCCCTCGCCTGTACCGTCAACACCTTTCTCCAGCGCTGACCACATCCACGAAATCAGCGCTGGAGACAGGGAATTACTTGCGCGCCTTGCTGAGCAGATCCGCGAAGGTGCCGAAGCCCTTCTTGCCCGCGCCCTGCGGCTGCTGCGTCTTCTGCCAGGCCTCCACTTCGGCCCGCTCCTCCGCGCGGATGGCGGCGGTGACGGACAAGCGGATCTTCCCAGACGCGTCGATGTCCAGGATGGCCACCTTCACCTCCTGGCCCAGCGAGTAGTGCTTGCGCAGGTCGGTGCCACGCTCGGTGCCCGTCTCGCTCGCGGGCAGCAAGCCCTTGCCGCCCGGGAACGCGAGGAACACGCCGTACGGCTCGATGCGATCCACCTTGCCCACGACGACCTGGCCCACCTTGGGACGGGGCGCTGCGGCCTGCGCCGACGTGGCGGCCTCCGCGGCGGCCGCCGAGCGCTCCTCGGGAGGACGCTGCGCCTCTTCCTCGGAGATGCGGCGCAGGCCGATGCGCTTCTCCTGCGCGTCGATCTTCTCCACCGCCACCCAGAGGGTCTCCCCCTCCTTCACCACGTCGCGAGGGTGCGCGATGCGGCGGTCGCTGAGCGCGGAGATGTGGATCAGCCCGTCCACGCCTGGACGCAGCTCCACGAAGGCGCCGAACTGCTGCAGGCGGACGACCTTGCCCTGGAGCCGGTCGCCTTCCTTGATTTCGGACAGCGCCTTCTGGAACGGATCCTCCTGGCGCGAGCGCATGGACAGCGTGATGCGCTCCTTCTGCTTGGACTTGTCCGGCGAGTTCGGCTGGCCGGCCTCCATGCGGAGGATCTCGACCTCGACGTCGTCACCGACCTTCACCACGTCGCTCGGGTGACCGACGCGGGTGTACGAGAGCTCGGAGACGGGAATCATGCCCTCCACGCCGCCCAGGTCCACGAACACACCGAAGTCGCGCACGCCGGTGACCTTGCCCTTGACGATCTTGCCCTGGGCCAGGTGCTTGCGCGTCTCCGCGGCCAGCTGCCGCTGCTCGTCCTCCAGCAGCGCGCGGCGCGACAGCACCACGTTGCGCTCGCGGACCTCGCTCACGCGGAACTGGAGCTTCTCGCCGATGTACTGGTCCGGCTTCTCCACGTAGCGCAGGTCCAGCTGGCTGATGGGGCAGAACGCGCGGATGTCACCGATGGCGACCTCCACACCGCCCTTGTTCACGCTCAGCACCAGCCCCTCGACGGGCATGCCGGACGCGCGGGCCTCGGCCAGCAAGGCCAGGTTCGCGCTGCCCTTGGCCAGCGCGCGGCTGAGGAGGATGCCCTTGGCGCCCACCTCCACCACGTGCGCGTCGATGGTGTCACCCACGCCGAAGCGCAGGATGCCCTCATCGTCCTTCAGCTCGCGAAGCTCGATCATCGCCTCGCTCTTGGCCGCGCCTTCCACCGACACGAACGCGGTGTCCGCGCCGAGCTGGAAGATGGCGCCACGGACCTTCTCGCCCACGCGCAGGCCCTTGCGGCTCGGCGTTCCACCCTCCTTGGCCTGCGCCTCGAACATCTCGGCGAAGGACTGGGTTTCGGGCACTTCCTCATACAGCGCGGGGGTCGGCGCCGGCGTCGGCGTCACCGGACGCGGCGTGGGGACCGGCGTCGCGGCGGAGGACTCGGCGGCGGCGGTCGTCTCCTCGGCCGTCGCGGTCGCCTCGGCGGGAGCATCCCCTGCCGGACCGCGCGTCTCGATGGCACCCGACGCCCGCTTCACGACGACCATGGGACCCGACGGACGACGCTCGCCTCCGCCACGGCGCTCGCCCCCGCCACGGGGACCCCGCTCGTCGCGCGGCGCACCACCCGCCGGACGCGGCTGGGCCTCGCGCTCGCCACGGCCGCTGCCGCCGCGCTCGCCTCCACGGCCACCGCCACGTTGTTCGCCCCGACCGCCCTCGCTGCGAGCTCCCCCGGAAGGGATGCCGAGCATCACGTCACCGAAGGTGGCCTTCGGCTTCTTGGGACCCATCCCGCCAGAATTGGAACCGTTCTTCTCGTCGCTCACTGCGAGACCTTCCTGAAGCGAATTCGACCCTGGCTTCCCGAGAAGCCGGGCCCCGGTGAAAATGGCGGCGCACTCTACACGCGCGCCATGTCCGGAGGAAGCCGGATGACGCACATGTCGTTGACACCAACGCTCCGTCCATAACGGAGGCACCGCGTCAGAGCATCCCCGACCTGATGATTGCAACGCCAAACAATGGCCGCTCGCCAGGCAGGGAACCAAGCAATTCCAGTAGATTAGCGCACCACACGCAGCTTTTGCCCCACCTTGCGCAACACCGTCCCCGCCTCCGGGATGCCCAGGGCCGCCGACATGCCGAAATAGACGGCACCGAACGGGAGCGCCACCGCGGCGAAGCCCAGGACGGGGTGCAGGCGCGGCGGCATGAGGAAGTCTCCCCCCCACTCCGCCGTCACGCCGGGCATCGGCCCGAGCAGCGAGGTGAGGCCCACCTTGATGCCCACCGCCACCAATCCGGCCACCACCGCGGCGCCCCACAAGCGAGGCAGCAGCCCCGACGGCACGCCGACCGGCCCCAGCTGCTTCACCAGCTTGCGGCGCAGCAGCCCCGCCTCCAACCAGGCCACCAGGCCACTCGCCAGGGTCAGGCCCACCGCGCCCAGGTGCTGCGGCACGCCGAGCCATCCCGGCAGCCGCAGGCCCAGCACCCATGCGCCCAGGGTGCCCACCACCACGCGCACCACCGCGAAGCGCAGCGGCGTCTTCGGATCCTTCAGCGCGTAGAAGGCGGAGGAATAGAGGCGGCCCACCGTGGAGGCCACCAACCCCAGCGCCGCACCCATGAGCAGGTACCAGAGGTAACGCGAGTCCGCCGCGTCGAAGCGCCCCGTCTGCAGCAGCGCCGCCGCCACCATGTCGCCCAGGAAGAGGAAGGCCGCCGCGGAGGGGACGACCCAGAAGCAGATGCGGCGTGCGCCTCCGTCGATGCGCTGGCGCAGCTTCGCGGCCACGTCCGCGCCCTCACCCGTGGCCCGCGACATCTCCGGCAGCTCCGCCGCGGACACCGCCATCCCAAAGAGGCTCACGGGGATGAGGTAGAGGGTCTGCGCGTAGAGCAGCGAGGACAGCGCGCGGTTGGAGATGAGCGACGCGAAGGCCGTGTCCACCCAGGCGCTGACCTGGACCACGCCGCGCCCCAGCACCACCGGCCCGAAGTTCTTCAGCACCTGTCGCACGGGCTCCGCCGCCAGCGACAGCGTCGGGCGGAAGCGGCCCAGCAACTTGAGGACGGAGGGCACCTGCACCGCGAACTGGAGGAAGCTGCCCAGCACCACGGCGTAGGCCAGCACCGAGACCAACGCCGCTTCCTCGTAGCGGCCTCCCGCGGCCACCAACGCGGCGATGATGACCAGGTTCCAGACGACGGGCGCCAGGTAAGAGAGGAGGAAGCGCCGGTGGCTGTTGAGGATGCCCAGGCACCAGGCGCTCAGCACCAGCATGCCCGTGCCAGGGAAGAGGATACGCACCAGGTGGACGGCCAGCTCCCGCTCCTGTCCCTGGAAGCCGGGCGCGATGGCATCCACCAGGACTGGGGTGAACACCATGCCCAGCGCCACCACCACCGCCGTGGCCAGGGACAGGATGCCAAAGACGGCGCCCGCGACCCGGTCCGCCGTCTCCGTGTCCTTGCGGCCCAGAAGCTGCGCGTAGACGGGAATGAATGAGCCGGAGAGGACGCCCTCGCCGAACAGGTTCTGCAGGAAGTTGGGAATGCGCAGCGCCGCCTTGAAGACAGCCGCGGCCTCCGCGTTGCCCAGGTAGTGGGCGAAGACGCGCTCGCGCACCAGGCCCATCAGCCGGGAGGCAAGGATGCCGGCGGCCACCAGCGCGGCGCCGCCGCCTGAGCGCTCGGGACGAGGAGGCACGACCGGCGCGACCGGCGGTGGCGAAGACTCGGGCGAGGACGTGGTCACGAGAGCGGCGGACTCTACGCGGGCCGTTCGGTGGCATGAAGCCTGAAACCCCGTCCCCCTGTTTCGCTTGACGCCGAACCCCCTGGATTGCAAGGGTCCGCTTCAATGGCCGGCCCTCCCGACAGTGACTTGGACGACGTGGCGCGCATCCGCCTCGTGCTGGCACGTGAGCTGGAGACGATCAACGAGTACGAAGCCTACGCTCGTGCCGCCTCTCTCCCGGAGGTCCGCGCGTTCTTCCAGCACCTGGCCGCCGAGGAGAAGGAGCACGTCTCCGAAGCCGTTCACATGCTCCGCATGTTGGACAGTGGTCAGAACGACCACTTCGCCAAGCCCTTCGTCCCCGGTCATTTCCAGGCCGCCGAGGCGCCCGCCCCCGCCACCGTCCAGGTGCCCGCCCCGGACGGCCCGGCGTTCTCCGTCAACGGCCGCCATGGCCGGCTCCCCTCCGAGCCGCCAACGTCCCTGCCGCCCCAGCGGCTGCTGTACGGCCTGCCCGCGCCGCCGCCCGCCGTGGAGTCGCACCCGCTCACCGTGGGTTCGCTGCGCCGGGGTGGCGGTGGTTCCGGCAGCGGTCGCTGAAGCTTTCTTCCCCCTTTCAAGTCGATGCCTCTGGAGCCCCATTTCATGCCTGACTTCCTTGGACATGCCGAGAACCCGCTCCGCGAAGAGGAGTGGGCGCGTCTGAACGAGACTGTCATCCAGGTCGCCCGGCGCTCGCTGGTGGGCCGGCGCATCCTGGACATCTACGGGCCGCTGGGCGCCGGGGTGCAGACGGTGCCCTACGACGAGTTCCAGGGCGTGTCGCCCGGCGCCGTGGACATCGTCGGCGAGCAGGAGACCGCGATGGTCTTCACCGACGCGCGCAAGTTCAAGACCATCCCCATCATCTACAAGGACTTCCTGCTGCACTGGCGCGACATCGAGGCCGCGCGCACGCACAACATGCCACTGGACGTGTCGGCCGCCGCCGGCGCCGCCGCGCTGTGTGCGCAGCAGGAAGACGAGCTCATCTTCTACGGTGACGCGCGCCTGGGCTACGAAGGCCTGATGACGGCCAACGGCCGGCTCACGGTGCCGCTGGGTGACTGGACGTCGTCGGGTGGTGGGTTCCAGGCCATCGTCGAGGCCACGCGCAAGCTCAACGAGCAGGGCCACTTCGGCCCCTACGCCGTCGTCCTGTCGCCGCGGCTGTACTCGCAACTGCACCGCATCTACGAGAAGACGGGCGTGCTGGAGATTGAGACCATCCGCCAGCTCGCGTCGGACGGCGTCTACCAGTCCAACCGCCTGCGCGGGGACTCCGGCGTGGTGGTGTCCACCGGCCGGGAGAACATGGACCTCGCGGTGTCCATGGACATGGTGGCGGCGTACCTGGGCGCCTCGCGGATGAACCACCCGTTCCGCGTGCTGGAGGCCCTGCTGCTGCGCATCAAGCACCCGGACGCCATCTGCACCCTGGAGGGCGCTGGCGCCACGGAACGTCGTTAGTTCCGGCCGCCCGCGGTCACGACTCCCACCATGGCCAAGGTCCTGGTCATCGACGACGAGGCGAACCTCCGCAAGGTGCTCGCCGCGATGCTGCGCCGGGACGGCTTCGACGTCACCGTGGCGGAGAACGGCGAGCAAGGGCTCGCCGAGTTCCACAAGAACGGCGCGGACATCGTGGTGACGGACCTGGTGATGCCCAAGGTGGGCGGCATGGAGGTGCTCGGCACCATCCGCGCCGCCAACCCGGACGTCCCCGTCATCATCATCACCGCGCACGGCACGGTGGACTCCGCCGTGGACGCCATCAAGGCGGGCGCGTTCGACTACATCACCAAGCCCTTCGACCAGGCGGAGCTGTCCTCCGTCGTCGCCAAGGCCGCGAAGACGAACGAGAGCGCCCGCCGCTCCGTGCGCCCGGACGTGAAGGCGCGCGCGGCCATCATCGGCGACTCGTCGACCATCCAAGAGGTCTACAAGATCATCGACAAGGTGGCGGACACGCCGTCCACGGTGCTCATCACCGGGGAGAGCGGCACCGGCAAGGAGCTCATCGCCACCGCGCTGCACGGGGCCTCCAGCCGCCGCGACAAGCCGTTCATCAAGATCAACTGCGCCGCCATCCCCAACACGCTGCTGGAGAGCGAGCTCTTCGGCTACGAGCGCGGGGCCTTCACCGGCGCCGTCACGTCCAAGCCCGGCCGCTTCGAGCTGGCCGACGAGGGCACCCTCTTCCTGGACGAGATTGGCGAGATTCCGGTGGAGATGCAGGTGAAGCTGCTGCGCGCGCTACAAGAGGGCGAGTTCGAGCGCGTGGGCGGCATCAAGACGACGCGCGTGGACGTGCGGCTGGTGGCCGCCACCAACCGCGACCTCCAGGCGGAGATTGAAGCCGGCCGCTTCCGCAAGGACCTCTACTACCGCCTGGCGGTGGTCCCCATCTCCCTGCCCGCCCTGCGCGAGCGCCGCAGCGACATCCCCATGCTCGCCCGGCACTTCGTGGAGAAGTACAACCGGCGCCTCAACAAGAAGATTGAGGGCATCGCCGACGACGCCATGGCCCTGCTCCAGGGCTATGCGTGGCCGGGCAACATCCGCGAGTTGGAGAACCTCATCGAGCGCGTGCTCTTGTTCGCGGACGGGCCCCTCATCACCGCCCGAGACCTGCCGGAGCCGGTTCGCCAGGGAACGAGCGTCCAGGCGGGCGCCAACCTGGCCAGCGCGGTGGCCTCCATCGACGTTCCCACGGGGGAGGTCGGCCTGAAGGACATCGTCCGGATGAAGGCCGCCGAGCTCGAGCGGGACCTCATCGTGAAGAAGCTCGAGGAGACGGGTGGCAACGTCACCCGGGCCGCTCGCCTGCTTCAAATCAGCCGCAAGTCACTCCAGACGAAGATGAAGGAGTTTGGCTTGCGCGACACCACACCCGACGGGCTGGAAGACGGCCCGGACGAATAGACCGCGACGAGGCGGAATTCCGCTTCGCGCGCGTCGGTTCCGGGCCCGCCCACCCACTTCAACTCAGGGAGCTTGTATGCGGCCGAACCTTCCCACCCTCGGTGCCCCTCCGAAGCGCAGTCCCTTCGGCACGGTGGTCGCCGTGTCACTCATCCTCGGCGGTGCCGCCGGCGGCGTGTGGTGGTGGAAGCAGCGGATGGTTCAGGCGACGGAAGAGGCCGCGGCCCAGATGCCCAACGCCGTCCCCGACGCGGGCACCGTCGCCGCGGCGCCCACGCCGGCGCCCGTGCCCACGGACCCGGTGAAGGCCGCGGGCCTGGAGCGCGTGTCGGTGAGCATCAACGGCCCCCTGGAGACGGCGCTCGTCAACGCCGCGGGCTCCGACGTGGGCCCGGCGCTGGCGCAGGTGGTGACGCGCACCCTGGTGTGGTGGGTCGCCGTGCCCGGGGAAATCCTGCGCGGTGACACGCTGGAGGTGCTCTTCCAGCGCCGCGCCAACGAGGAGCCCCTGGTGCATGCGGTGCGCTTCACCAGCGCCAAGCTGGGCAAGACGATGAGCGCGTATCGCTATCAGGCCGACGGCGAGCCCAACGCCCGGTACTACCTGTCCGGCGGCGACGAGCTGGAGCTGCGGCTGGAGCGCTCCCCCATCGACGACTACGAGCAGGTGACGTCCCTGCTCCGCGACGGCCGCCGTCACAAGGGCGTTGACTTCCGCACCCCGGTGGGCACGCCCATCAAGGCCCCCTTCAACGGCGTGGTGAAGCGGAAGAACTGGAACTTCCGCAGCAACGGCAACTGCATCGAGCTGGTGGAGTCGGGCGGCAAGGGTCGCCGCGCGCTGTTCCTCCACCTGGACGAGGTGGACAAGAGCGTCAAGCCCGGCGCCCGGTTCTCCGTGGGCCAGGTCATCGCCAAGAGCGGCAACACGGGGCGCAGCTTCGCCCCCCACCTGCACTACCAGCTCATGACGCAGGATGACCGGGTGCTGGACCCCTACGACCAGCACAAGACCTTCCGCCGCGCGTTGGCCGCGCAGCACCGGCCGGGTTTCGAGGCGGAGATGCGCCGGATGGACGGATTGCTGAGCGCGTCCGTGGTGGCCGGCAAGTAAAAGCCACCCGTTTCTTGACACTCCTTCGACGGCACGGCTAGCTGGAAGCCCCCCGGGCTTGCCGGAAGGCCGGGGAGATTTGCCGTCGGAGGTCGGATGCACAGGCTTCGCGTCGTACTTGCCGCGCTGACGCTGGGCGCGCCGTTCGCCGCCAGCGCGGCGGACATCACCCGGATTGCGTCGTCGCTCGAGGAGGACGACCCGTTCGACCTCTTCATCGACGTCGGCTTCGAGCGCACGCAGAACCGCGCGAAGATTGTCCGCGAGCAGCTGGCCCCCGCCGGGCAACCGGGGGGCCGCGTGGATGCAACGGAGCTCTGGTACAAGGGCGTGGACGCCCGGCTCAACCTGGAGCTGTCCGTCGGCCTCTACAGGGACCTGGAGTTCTCCTTCGCCCTGCCCGTCGTCTTCTCGCAGAACGAGCGCTGGGACTTCACGTCCAACTCGTCGCCCGAGACGTCCACCATCACCAACAACTGCCTGAACGCCAACGGCTCCGTCATTCCGGGCTGTCTGGATGGCTCGGCACCGCCCAACGCCCTGTTCGACGTGCCGCAGGAGAGCTTCCGCGGCGGCCTGGGCAACATGCGCTTCGGCCTGGCCTACGCCTTCTTCAACCAGGAGAAGGACGAGACGAAGCCCACCTGGATTGTCGGCCTGGAGTACGAGGCCCCCACCGCGAAGCTGCGTGACGCGGCCGCGGACACGACGAATTCGGACAGCCGCGGCAACATTGGCGACCGCGTCCACAAGTACCAGCTCTACACGGCCTTCTCGCGCCGCATCGGCGCGGCCGAGCCGTACTTCAAGGCGCACTACACCATCCCCGTGCGCGGCCCGGGTGCCTACTCGAACTGTGCCCAGGCCGAGTCCAACCCGGACAACCTGGGCGCCCCGGGCAACTGCTTCCAGGGGCCGTGGAACCGCAAGGAGACGGGCATCAACGCCCCTCACACCGCGGGCATGCTCTTCGGCGTGGAGCTGGTGCCCTTCAACCGGCCGGCGAAGTCGCAGCGCTTCGCCCTGGACGTCCGGGGCATCGGCAACTACGTGGGCAGCGGCCGCTACTACAACGAGCTGAGCGCCGCCCTGCGCAAGCTGCTCACCTCCGAGGACTACTTCCAGGTGGGTGGGATGCTGGGCGTCACCGCGAACCCGTCGAAGGCCTTCCAGATTCGCGCGTCCGGCATGTTCCTCTACAACACCAACCACGCCCTCACCGCCGAGGAGCCGGGGCGTGACGTGAACAACGACGGCGCCGTGGACCTGCAGCCCGGCTCCCCCGAGCTCAACCCCAACTTCGACTGGCGCTATGACCTGGTGTCTCGCCGCTTCCTCGCGGTGGAGAGCACCACGTTCCGCTTCGACCTGAGCGCCACGTTCAGCTTCTAGCGGGGCCCGGGTGGGCGCCGGTGACGGCGCCCACCTCTGGACTCAGCGCTTCAGCGAAAGCCCCAGCCGGTAGACGTCCTGACCGGCCCAGCCCGCGCGGCGGGCCAGCTCGGTGCTCAGCGCCTTGAGCTTCTCGCCGCGAGACAGCCCCTCCTCCAGGGCCCGGCGCAGCTCCTCTTCGGACCAGCGCGTCTCGCCGGTGCGGCCTTCCACCAACACCACCACCTCGCCCCGGGGCTCCTCCACCGCGTAGCGCGCGGCCAGCTCGGACAAGGTGCCCCGGGCGAACTCCTCGTGCAGCTTCGTCAGCTCCCGCGCCACACACGCGCGCCGGTCGCCCCAGGCGTCGAGCAGGTCCGGCAGCGTCTCCGACAGGCGGCGTGGGGACTCATAGAGCACCAGGGTGGCGGACAGCTGCGCCACCTCCTCCAGCATGGCCCGGCGCTCGGCGCCCTTGCGCGGGACGAAGCCCAGGAAGTGGAAGCGCCCCGTGGGCAGCCCAGAGGCGCTCAGCGCCGCGACCAGGGCCGTGGGGCCTGGCACCGGCACCACCGTCAAGCCGCGCTCCAGCGCCTCGGACACCAGCTTCTCGCCCGGGTCGCTGATGGCGGGGCTGCCCGCGTCCGTCACGAGCGCGCAGTCCTCCCCTTCCCCAATCCGGTCCAGGATGCGCCCGGCGCGCTGCCCTTCCGCGAAGGCGGGCAGGCTCACCAGGTCCTTCCCGCCAATGCCGAAGTGGTCGAGCAGCACCCGCGAGTGCCGCGTGTCTTCACACGCGATGAAGCGCACCGCGCGCAGCGTTTCCAACGCGCGCGACGTGACGTCCCCCAGGTTCCCGATGGGCGTCGCCACCAGATAGAGCGTTCCAGCCATGGCGTCGTCCTCTCACATCCCCGCGTCGAAGGCGCCAGGGATGTGCTCCACGGTGGCGCGCTCCCCGCGCCCCACCACTGAAATCACGTCGAAACGGAGCATCCGTCCGCGCAGGTCATGCGCGAACAGGTAACGCAGCGCCGCCTTCACCACCCGGCGCTGCTTGGCGAAAGACACGCTGTGGGAGGGGTCGCCCCAGGTGGCCGTGGAGCGCATCCGCACTTCCACGAAGCACACCAGGTCGTCACGTTCGGCGACGACGTCCAGCTCTCCGAAGCGGCAGGTCCAGTTGCGATGCCGCACCCGCCACCCCTGCGCTTCCAGGAAGCGCAGGGGTGGCGGGTGCGGCATCGCAACTGGAC